>DAIDAB010000232.1 GCA_027310845.1 bacterium
GTCTAGCCTGGCTTCTTACTATGGGATCCACATCGACGATCATCTGCGAGTCAAGATAGAGAAAGTTGTTGATTGCGCCGCCTTTCTTTGCAATCCTGCGACCCACAACCTTGGAAGGGCTGCCCTTACCCGCTGGAAAGAAATCCGGGGCCTCAGGCACAACTACAACGATGTTCTCAAGCTTGTCGAACACTTCCTCCAAGCAGCTTGCTATGATAAGAGACTGAACACCTTCGCTCAATCCCTCCAAGTCCATGACGTTGATTACTCCTTCTTGTAGCTCCAGTTTGGACGACCACTGCCTTCCTTCTCTAAAGAGATCCGGAAGCACCAGGTCAAGATATCCTCGGATTGATAACAGCATCGATTCTGCAAATCCTCGAGCCGCCCTTACCTCGCTATTTCCTTCAAGTAGAATATCGATGTTCTTCCTGACTTGCTTCAAATCCTTTGGTTTTGGAAGCTTACCAGTTTCTCCTGTGGCTTCCATGAACCATCTGTCGTAGAGCCCGGGAAGCTCCTTGTCCAGCGCTGCCTCCGCTAGAGACTTGACATAGACCCAGTCGGCCCTCGGTCGGTAGAAAGGATTAATCTGAACGCCCCTGAGGAAACCACTCTCTCCTCTCTTTGTTCGAAACGTCAGGCAGGTGAATTTTCCCCTAGTGATTATTGCTTCAAGCGCAGTAGTCTTTCCCGTCCTTCTAGTTTGACCGGTTGCAGCGATATTCATGTCAGTCGGGATGTGGACTGCGTTCCCTGTCACTGATTCGTACCCCAGTAGGACTCTTTTCTTGGGCTCGTTCATGGATGCGGTGCTTCCTCCTGCCGAATTTCAAAAGTGGGCTGAATCGATTGCATAGTCTGGTGTTTTTCTCTCCAGCGTTTGTATGTCGGATCGCGTTTCATCCTCTCGATACCCTCAATGATAATCTCCCTCAGCAATACGGCGTCTTTCTTGTGGTGATACTCAGAGATGAACGGTACTTCTTCAGCAGTCTTACGGTCAAGACGCACACTGAATGCGACGTCAAATAGTCTGCGGCGCTGCAAGAGATTTCCAAAAGAATCTTTCGAGGTTCTAACTTTTGAAGATTTGCGGCGGTTGATTGGTTCTAAGAGAATCTCCCGAGATGCTCTAACTAGTTTTTTGTGGGATACCCAGATACTGCAGGTGAGAAATTGAAGACAGGGTTTAACAGTAAAGGATTTTTTGAGCGTGAAAATTTTCGTTAAACCTTCTTTTCATTTAGAATTGAATTACTGCCATATGGCAGTAATTTCAACAAGCTTAAACGAGAAAAGGTTCTTTGTACCATGTGCAATGCCATTCAAGTATCGAGATAAGAGGAACGCCTACTTCAAAGACTACATGAGAAGGAGAAGAGCTGAAGAAAAGAAGAATCAGGCAGTCAAAGAAAGTTCAGCCAACGCAAATCGCAGTATTGACCATCCTTCTAAACACGAAGACAAAATTAGCCTTGAGATAGTAGCAGCCTGATTACTTCTCTCCATTCTCTCCGAGCATGGACTTTGCATTCTGAATCACACCTACGCATTCAATTCCCTTTGAGGTCAAGGCAATTTTCTTCTGATCGTGCTGGTTTTCGATTGATTTGATGAGAGATTGGTCCTCAAGCTCCTTCAGGAATTTTTTCATTTCAGCCCAGGATATGTTGGCTTTGTACATAACATGCGTTGGTCGTACCACCTCGCCTTCCGATTCTCTAGCTCTTAGAATATCGTACTTCGTCTCAAGGTGAGATCTCCTCTTCACCATTTTCTTCTCTTCTAATCCTGGATTTGGTTCTAATTAATACTTGATCGAAGCAATTGACTCGTTGCAGATCTTCCTGGCGAGTATTAGGGCATAAGTGCCATAGTCACACTAGCTTAGTATCATGAATCTCTGGTACTATACAGAAATTATACAAGCAGTCAGAAATCTCGATCGTGGCTATCAAGCAGCAGCTTTCATTGGAAACAAGAAAGTGCGCATTTGTCCCTTGCTCGCGCGAATTTGTGCAGAATCATCATCGCCAGAAATTCTGCTCAAAGAAATGCCAAGTGAAGGAAGCAAATCGCAAGTTTGCAGACAAAAGGAAGTCGCAGCAACGCAATCGTGACCTTTACTCGATGGACGATGGTGAGAAAAGAGAGGAGCTAAGAAGACAGAAGCACTTGCTTGATCCTCTGTACTTCAACTGAAGCGTTTTGATTTTTCGAAACAATGTCGCGGACGGTCTTCTAGATTATGTCCAAACCTATGAAGCACCTGACGAGTAATTTGAGAAATTCGAACATTCTTCTTGAATTGCATCTGCCCATTTTTTTACATTCGGTGGGATAAAGCGAATCCAGTGCAGCTTACCCGAATGATCAGAGTAAGTCAACTCGATAGAGCTGCCTACTGTATTTCCTTTGGTAAGCGGGACATCTCTCTTTACACGAACCACTTTGATGTCACCTAATTCAATCTCTGCTGCAGGGAAAAATCTCCAACCTGTGAGTAATAATCTTCGATTAGTCAGCGTAGCATGGACATGGTGAAGAAGTGAGTGTGTAATTGCTGGAATAATGTGATCGCGGCCTAGAGGTCTTACCTTGTTCGAGCTCAGCACCAACTTTTCGCCTGAAGTTAATGCTGGTGAGTGTTGAGTCGAATCATATTTTGACTCTGACTTGTCAAGATTGCCCATTTGTTTAATTATTGAAAAGGCCTGGATCCCCTTTTCATTAAGACTATACAACATTGATTCGTCCTGCTT
>DAIDAB010000233.1 GCA_027310845.1 bacterium
AAAGAGGTGAAGGCGGAGACAGACTCACAAAAGCTGCTGCTATTCTTCTCATATGTCCTGATCCGATCACCGGTGCCGCAGCTCTTCCGCTTCTTGCAGCGGCGAAGATTAAGCGTTCAAAAAAGTCGAGCGATCTTTCAAGAGTTTATGATAGCATCAACAATATATCTACTTCGCTTTCTTCGGACGGGCTCTCGCTTTGATAGAAGCCTTGGCGCGGGCTGATTGAAGCGATTTCTCATCTTTGACTTGTAAGAATGAATCAAGCTCCGGATCCAATTCCTTTAGCTCGTTCTCAATGGAGACATGCTTGACAGCGAAGAGTTGTTCGACGAGAGAAGCAATGTCCTTTTTCACATTGTTTGAAAATATCCCTTTCCAAGTGCTGATGAGCCTTGTGAATGCGTTCTTCCTGTAAACTGCGAGCATGGTCTCTGTTTTCCCATCCTTCCATTGAGGTATCGCAAGATCGTAGCCGCGAGCGCTTTCAAAAAGAGCCAAGACTACGTTTGGTTTGAGAAATGGAACCCTCTCAGTAGTGAGCAGACAGTGTTCTGACTTGGCAGATTTGAACGCATCGCAGATTGTGATTATTGGGTTCCTGCCCTTTGTAGTGAGCACCTTCACCCCAAATGGAGAAATGCTTTCGATCACCGGGAGTTTAGGTTCATGATCAAACACAACATAGAGCTCATCCGCAACTGTCCACACCGAATCCAGCACATACTCAAGCAGTGTTCCTTTTTCCTGTGGGGCAAACTGGCGCGAAATGGTTTTCTCTTCCATGCCACTTGCAAATATGACTGCGCAACGCGTGCGGGCCTCGAGCATTGAAATCAGCAGCTCTCTGTTGAATAGACGATTCTTGAAATTCTGAATAGTTCACCTATTTAATGGATGAGCTCTATTGCAATTCATGCACTCCCCATTACAGTTATAAATCGTGATTCATCGAATTTTACCAATGCGGCTGAGCCTCTGATTTGTGGACAAGTGTATCAAGCTCCAAGGTAATAGATCCCGACGACTCTTCGTATCAGACTATTGAATGCGATGTGTTAATCGTAGGTGCTGGAGGCGCCGGGTTGCGAGCTGCAATTGAATGTTTTGACAAAGGGGCCAACACACTTGTCGTTTGCAAATCTTTGCTCGGAAAGGCTCACACTGTGATGGCTGAAGGAGGAATTGCGGCGGCTCTTGGAAATGTCGATTCAAAGGACAGCTGGCAGGTTCATTTTTCGGATACGATGGTCGAGGGCCAGATGATCAACAACTGGCGCATGGCTGAGATCTTTGCAAAGGAAGCGCCAGATCGTGTTTACGAGCTCGAGCGCTATGGAGCGCTTTTTGATAGGACTCCGGACGGAAAAATCAGTCAGCGGCCATTTGGTGCGCATAGCTATCGCAGGCTCTGTCACATCGGAGATAGAACAGGGCTAGAGCTGATTAGGACGCTTGAGGATCAAGTCCTCAAGAAGAGAGTGCCTTATATGGACGAAGTTGAGATAACGGTAATTTTCAAAGATGCTTCATCAGGGAGCGTTTCCGGAGCCCTTGGAATAAGGATCAGATCGGGTGAGCTCTTGCTTTTCAGGTGCAAGGCAATCATACTCGCCACTGGGGGCTGCGGCAGGGTTTACTCTGTTACATCAAATTCATGGGAGAGCACTGGAGATGGCATTGCGCTCGCATACCGGGCAGGCGCGGAGCTCATGGACATGGAGATGATACAGTTCCATCCGACGGGAATGATCTATCCTGCAGGTATCAGAGGGATGCTTGTAACAGAAGGCGTCCGTGGGGAGGGCGGGATACTCACGAACGCAAAGGGGGAACGTTTCATGGAAAAATACGATCCGAAGCGGAAGGAACTTTCCGCAAGAGACGTGGTGGCACGTTCAATTTACACTGAACTCATGGCTGGAAATGGAACGCCTAACGGCGCGGTCTATCTTGACATTCGACATAGAGGAGCGGCCTACATTAAGGAGAAACTCCCAAGTATGTATTTTCAGTTTTTGGAATTTGCAGGAGTTGATATTACAAAGGAAAAGATGGAGGTAGCCCCCACAACCCACTATCAGATGGGAGGGATACGTGTTGACCCTGAAACATGCGAGACGTGTGTCAAGGGCCTATATGCTGCAGGAGAAGTCGCTTGCGGGCTCCACGGAGGAAACAGGCTCGGAGGAAACTCTCTTTCAGATATTTTGGTCTTTGGCAGGCGCGCTGGCATTTCTGCTTCCGAATATGTGAAAACCGTTGGCACCCGAGCAGTTTCAGCAGAGGACATCCAGAAAGAAGTAGTTCGTATCCTTTCTCCCTTTAGAAATGCGAGCGGGACAAACCCCTTTGACCTCAAGGAGAAGATAGCAGATATTATGTGGAAGTATGTTGGAATTGTGAGAAACGAGGCAGATCTGAAGCAAGGACTTGAAGAAATCAAGAAGATCAGGTTGGAATCGAGAAACGTGCAGGCAAAGGGTGTGAGGGCATTTAATCAATCTTGGGCTGACTCGATGGCGGTTTGGAACATGGTCCTTGACTGTGAGGCGATAATTCTATCAGCTATCGAAAGAAAGGAAAGCAGAGCGGCCCACACCCGCTCAGACTATCCGAAAAAAGACAACGAGCATTGGCTTGTCAACAACGTCATCAAGCAAAAAGATGGACTGATGGTGCACGAAATTGTTCCAGTTCCAAAAATGCCCTCAGAATATGCCGCACTGATCAACACTGAAGAGGTACTGGCTTGGCATACTT
>DAIDAB010000234.1 GCA_027310845.1 bacterium
ATCAGGCCAGCCGCAAGATAAGATTCCATGGCTTCATTTACTAACTCACTTATCTTTCTGTTTCCCAATGTCTCTTTGATCAACCGCTTAAGAGACTCAGGTAGACAGTGAGTTTTGTAGTCATAACGTCATATCTACATCACTTCTCTTATGACCTTTTCAAAAGAGGAGGTGGGAAAAGATGTGCCATCATCAGAGCGCGTTTAAAGAAGACTTTCAATGAAAGCCAAGCCTGAACCAGTTCATCTACTAGGGAACAGCTTAACAAAACTAGAACTTTTTTGCGCGCGACAAGACAGTGAATAGAGGGTGTGCGGTAGGAAAGAGCGCACTTGATTATGAATCGCTCCGGGCTAACTGAAAGACAGAAATCCAAGATCCTCCGCATAATTACAGCACGTAGGGATAGAGCACGCCAACCAAAGAAAAACAAAACCTGAACGGGAAACTAGTCAAAACGCTCCTTAAGATAAACGCGATTAGAATAGGAACCTTTGAAACGCCCGACGGTAAGTTCACCCCTTATTTCATTGATCTGAAAAATGTCTCAAGCTTTCCGAGCGCTTTTTCACTTGCGATTGATTGCCTAGAATTCGCCGCGCGTGAAATTGAGCGAGTATACCAATTTGGCGGCGTGTGTGGCGTATCTATGAACGGACTCGTGTTTGCTTCGGCGCTTTCATACAAATTGCAGAAACCCCTTGTGTTTCAAGTTTCAAAACAACCAGAAAGAGGATTGAGAGGCTTTCTGGCTCCTGGAACCAAAGTTATCGTTGTTGACGACGTCTCAGAAACCGGAATCTCGATCAAGTCTGCAGTTCAGAGTGTACGTATAGCAGGCGGAGTTGTAGAGCATGCACTGACGCTGATCGATAGATTGGAGAATGCTGCCAAACTTTTGAAAGGTGAAGGCGTCCAGCTTAACTCGTTCACCACGATAAAGGAGCTTGAGGGCTCGCTCAAGGACAAGATGGCGATTTCTGAAGAAGAGGAAAAGGCGATCGAGTCTTCGCTCTAGGCGTAGATCATTAGACCTTTTTGCTCTAGCGTGACATGGAGGTTGTTCACGGCGCGGTAGACCTCTGTCTCCTTTTTTGCTCCCGTGCAGACAAGCTTTCCCGAAGCAAAGAGGAGAATCACGGTCTTCGGGTCTGCCATCCTGTGGATCAAGCCAGGGAACTGTTCTGGCTCGTACATTGATTTCGGCAGTTGCCTAGCTGCTTCTTCGAGGTGGACCTTCCCTCCCAATGACGCAGAAGCTACAATGTTCTGAATGTCGATAATAGGCTCGTTCCTAATGTCGATGCTTCCCTTTCGAAGCTTCTGGACAACGGTCTTGACCGCCTTTATTGCCTGCTCTTCCGATTTCGCGCCAGTGCAAACCATCTTTCCAGAGGAAAAAATTAGGGTAGCAGTCTTTGGAACCTTTAAACGAAATACCAATCCGGGGAACTGGTCTGGATGATATTCAACATCTGAGAAAGATCGCGTAATCTGATTCAAATCAACTGTCTGGTTGATGCTCGCCGATGCAACGACATTCTCGATGCTGATTAGAGCTTTGGTTTGCGGCAAAATGAGATCTTGTGATTAGTTTTTAAATCCACTATATAAGCAGTATATAAGCAGGTTCTGTCAACTATCAGTTCCTGGATTCTCAAATAGAACTCAACAAGGAGAACAAGATAGGCTCTCACATAGTTGTTATTAGAAACCCGAGTGCTAACTGGGCATGACTAGATCAATCCACCCAGATAAGTTACAAGAAAAAGGTTACTAACTACATTGTAGCAAGAACTGGACTCTTTCCTGAATGTCCCGAATTTTGACATCGAGAAAAATGAATGAAAGCTCCAGGTTGAAAGAATCATTTTTGGAGAATATCTAAATAGAACACCAGACATGACTCAATACAATGAATCCTGGATCCAAGAAAATGCTATCTTCGGTAGTGCTTGTTGTTCTTGCGACATCCTTAGATCTGTCCTATCCTTACTCTCCGACACCAATTTTTCAGCTTGTCATTGCGTTCGCTCTTGCCATAGCTGGAGCATTTGTTGGAGTCCGTGGTATATTCGATTTCCTTTCGGAGAGGCTCTAGTACAGCCAACACGAAACCCAGTGCCCACTTTCCACCTCTTTCAGGTGCGGGACTTCATGCTTGCAAGTTTCCATGACGAATGGACACCTCGGATGGAATTTGCACCCCAGTGGGTGACTACTGCTCGTCGGAATCTCTCCAGTAACGTTAACTGTCTTGATCGTCTCGCGCAAAGAAGGATCTATTGCGGGCGAAGCCTGAATTAGGGCCTTTGTGTAAGGATGAAGTGGATTTGAGATTATCTGATCCGACTTGCCCATTTCTACCAGATTTCCAAGATACATCACAGCTATTCTATCTGCGATAACCCTAGCAACGGCCATCTCGTGTGTTATGAAAAGGAAACCCACTCCGAAGTTATCGGCTATTTGCTTGATTATGGTTAGAATGTCGCCCTTAAGCGAAACGTCTAGCATCGACACAGCTTCGTCAGCGACGACAAACGATGGACTGAAAAGCAGGACCCTTGCGATGCTGACTCTTTGCCTCTGACCTCCAGACAGCTGGAAAACGTAATTCCAGAGGGCGTCGGTTGAAAGACCTACTTCGTTCGACACTTGGAATATTCTCTCTTCGATCTCCTTTTTATCTTTCACACCTTGAGATTGAAGAGGTATTCTTAGGGCGTCGTAAACTCTCATATTCGGATCTATTGAAG
>DAIDAB010000235.1 GCA_027310845.1 bacterium
CCAGAGATCTCGCCGCTCACTTGGAGGCTATGGGCTTACGAGTGGCTCCCATCTTCGAAAGGAGCCTACTATATTTATGCAAGGGCGACTGATGGTGATGGTGTGCTGCAGACATCGGCGGCGGCTCCGACATTTCCTAACGGCGCGACAGGTTATGCCATAATCTCGGTGAACGTGACAAGTTGAATTCGCTTGCTAGAAATGGTTTGATTTTGGGTCTAGTAGGCGCCCTAGTTGACTTTGTTTCAGGCTATTTCTTTCTGTCCCAATCAATGGTGGTGACTAACGACATGGGCATGGTGGTTTCAAATTATAATCAATATGCCGTTGAATGGAGCGCGGTGCTGTTTGCAATAGGGGCCTTGCTTGTCATCACTTCATTGTTCGGCCTTTCGTCAATTGGAATGGGAAAGATGAAGGTGTTAGGAGGCTTGATGATCCTCTATGGAATCATAATGTTTTTCATAGGACTGGTCATGTACTCCGGAATGACTCCTATGATGGATGGCTCGCTTTACTCAAGCATCGCGATGTTTGTAGTCGGCGTTCTCATGATACTTAACGGAGCGTTGATGAGCAAGCACTCAAGAAAAGTCATGCCTTTGATGCAAAGTCGAAGACGCTAAGCCTCACGAGTAACGAGCTGTACTACCCTTTGAGCCCTCTATTCTAGAGTTACGAACGCCCGTTCTAGATGTCAACGTTAAACCACCCCACTTGCCATTATCACGCGTAGATACGATAGTTGATGCAAATCTCTTCCTTGAGCGTGAAAAAACATGTTGATTACAAACCACGATCTATGCATTTGGGACTAGCCTCACTCGGGATTTTCTTCTTGTTAAGCTTGAGACTCGTCTCATTTCTTGTTCCAGTCAGCGCAGCTTCGAGCCAGTATCACAATGTGCAGATATTCTTGCAGACCCAGGGCCAAGAAGGTAGCAAGTATACACTAACGCTTACGAAGCAAACGGCACACTTATCTCAAGTTCTCAGAGTCAGTACCCTGCCTTCTCACTTGAGCTTCCCACAGGAACATATCTCTTTGCGGCTACGGTTGTGAACAAGTCATTAACATGCTGGTGATATTATTCCACTTCTGAATACGGGTATCAACTCCAACATATTTCGAGCGATACGTTGCTAAACCTTCAAACCAATGATCTAGCAAACATTCCCACCTCAAGTCACAATCCAGACCCAATTCGTCAACGGGACGACAATGTCGGGAACTAGTGTTTATGCTTTAGTGATAGGGATGTGGTACTGGTCGACTATGTATAATGGGCGCTCGCTCGTCCTGTGGAATCAGACAGGTTCAAACGGAGTCGCGACTTTGATAGTTCCATCTCTTCCAGTCGAGGTCTCGGCGTGGAACTGGATCTAGTTCAATCTTCCAAGCAACCAGACGACGGTTCAGAAAAATATTGGCGAGGAACAAATCAACGTTACAGTTTACTGGCAGCCGATGTATGTGGGACTAGCGGGTTCTGCTGTAATCATTCATCCTTAAGACTTTGCGCAGATCACATCGCATGCAGAGCAAAAGCCAAACTTCTGGATGTATGCACCGGGAACGATGTACGCCGCAACCCCATCAAGCACAACTGGATACCCAGGAATCGCAAACTGGTATCCTGAGGTTTCTTCCATGAGCAACTCGCGGTCAGAAGTTCCTGTGCAGGTTGGAGCCGCCCAGCAGCAATTCGCGCAGGGAGGTCCGACTCAGTACACCAGTGCGCCTCAATATCTTCTGCCAAACCAGATACCCAGTCTAGTGCCGGCGAGCGGGCAAGCAAGTCCAATGAATGAAGGCTTGATAGCGGCGGTCGTCACCGCTCTGGGTATCTCATGCGCAAGCTTCTTACTGGTATTGTTTAGGCGGGGAAGGAGACACGAACAACCATTGTCAGCTTAGTTTCAGCTCTATCCGGAGAGTGTGAGGCCCTCCGGACCGACATACTCTGCCGACGGACGAATTATCCTGTTGTCAGATAGCTGTTCCATTATGTGAGAGGTCCACCCGACTACGCGTGCTGAGGCAAATGTCGGAGTAAACATATCGGGTGGAATTCCAACCGCGTTCAAGACGAGCGATGAGTAAAATTCGACGTTTGTGTCGAGTGGCCGTTCAGGATGCTCTTCGTGAAGCAGGCGTATCGCCTCGCTCTCGACAGTAGTAGCAAGAGCAAAGATCTTTGGATCAGAGTTTTCCTTTGCCAGCATTTTCAATACTTTCGACCGCGGGTCTTCCGTGCGATAGATTCTATGGCCGAATCCCATTATCCTCTCGCCCTTCTTGAGCCTCTCGGTAAGCCAGGATGTGGCTCTCGCTGGATCTCCTACAGCCTGCAACATGTCCCAGACCTGAGAAGGTGCTCCCCCGTGTAAAGGCCCTTTCAAAGTTCCTATGGCTGCTATCACGGCAGAATACACATCCGTCAGGGTCGAGATTGCGACGCGCGCAGAGAATGTGGAAGAGTTGAATCCGTGATCTGCAAGGAGAGTGAGGTATGCATCCAATGCGCGAGTGTGTTTTTCCTTTGGCACCATTCCAGTTAGCATGTAGAGGTAGTTGGCCGCGTGCCCGAGATCTCCACGTGGCAGCAC
>DAIDAB010000236.1 GCA_027310845.1 bacterium
TTCATGATTGATGGGAGGTTGACAGTGGTGGAACTGAGCCTTTTGTCGCTCGAATCGGAGTGAAAGAACCGATTCCGCCATGATGTTGGAGGTAACCAATTGAACCCATGTAGTCTCGAATCCCATCCCCTCCACGTTTGCCCGTGGGTGTAGACTTTCTTCAAAAGCTAAGAGCCCAAGTGTTTTGTTGCAATGAGTTCTCACAATTTGGTTGGATGCAATCTAGCAAACAGTATTCTTAGTATTGTTGGGATATCTTACTTTATCGCGTCAATAAGATACCAGAGTTCGAAATCCTCAAGTTTCACTTTAGAAAATCCATCTTTTTCAATCAACCTACTTATCAAGCTCGGTTTGAAAAATTCCTTCACCTGATGTCTTTGCTGAAATTCCAGTTCTCGTCCCGCTTCCGGCTTATAATCCGCTAAGAGAAGCCTTCCTTTATTTTTCAACACTTTTGACAGCTCTTTCAGGACTATGCTCACGTCTACGAGATGATGGAGCACCATTACCGAAACTACGACGTCAAAGAAGTCATTCTCAAATTTCATTTTGCCCGCGTCAGCCCGCACAAATTCAATAGATACAGTAAAGGCATTCCTCTCGCTGGCAAGATTCGCTTTTGCATTGTCAAGTATTTCTTGAGAAGGGTCGACTGTCCAGATCCTACTAGGCTTCTGAAGGTGTTTGGCAAGAAAGCTGGCTGTGGAACCGAACCCAGTTCCAACGTCAAGTACTTTGAGGCTGCGTTTCCTGGGAATTCGCTTGGCAAGCTCTGATCTTATCGTGTTGCCGTAGCCGTGAAAGTCTGTACCTGGAGAAGTTGGTCGCTCAAGCTTCTTCCCTTTGTAATACATCTGAAGCCAAATCCAAGTTGTCTAGTTTGATCTAATTGTTATAGGCCTTGCTATCTTTAATTCAAATTGAATAATATCCGACTGACCTAGACGTTCGACTATTCATCGAATCTGTTACGCCTCGGCATGTTATGTGCTGTACTGGTACACTCTGTCACCCGCTTCTATCATCAAGGTTGAATTAGTCTCAAGTACATATCTGGCGCTGTGGCATACTGTGAAATCGGTCTCAGGATGGGCTTGATATGTGTACGTTACTGTGCCGTTTGCAGAGATCCAGCCCTGCTGAAGCGGCATTTGCGTATTGTGCATCCAGAGACAGATCTGCTGATCAGCTGGAAATACGAACATCATCCCGATACATTTGGTAGAATTTGTTGCAAGACCGTTGCATTCTCCGAAATTGGTAACACCCTGAAACCCCTGAGTTTGCTGCGCTGAGTCTGAAGCAACGTAAACGAATCCGTCAATTGTAGAGTTACTCGCCGAGTTTACGATCAATATGCTTTCCACCTTGAAGCTTCGAAGAGAACCGAGAACTTGTTGGCTTTGAATGATAAGAAGAACTCCCAAGATCACGAGCAAAACGATCATAACTATCAGGACAATAATCATTCTTCTCACGTTAAGGCTCCTCCATCTTAATCTGATTGATTCTTGTCGGCTAATCTATTTGTCGTTAGAGATTTTTCGGCAAAGTGCAACGTGATGATCAATATGCGGAAGAGCCTCCACGCACGGACTTTTCGAGCAACACAAGAAGACTAAAATGTATCAACTCCTGCCACGATTTCTTGATAGTCAAATTGAAGATTGGCATAGGACTCCCAGCGACGATTCCTAACACCCCTAGCTCTGTTATCCTCGAGTGGGCCAAGAAGGCAGAGGAACGGGGATTCTCAAGTTTGGGAATTATTGACAGAATAGTGTATCCAAACTGCGAACCTTTGATCACTTTGGCTGTATCAGCAGGAGCGACAAAGAAAATAGGGCTCATGACGACTATTTTGATTGCTCCTACCAGGGAAGCTGTCTTAACCGCAAAACAGATTGCGACACTTGATCTATTGTCAGGGGGACGATTGACTGTAGGCATCGGATTAGGTTCAAGATCAGACGATTTTGAAGCAACGCACCTTTCCGAATTTAAGACAAGAGGTGGGCATATGGGAAGACAAATGCGTTTGATGAGAAGAATATGGGCAGGAGAAAGAGTGAATGAAGTCGTGGGGGCCGTTGGCCCAGCTCCTAATCAAAAAGGTGGCCCGCCTATTCTTTTGGGTGGAAATAATCCCAATGAATTTTCAAGGGTGGGCAAGTGGGCTGATGGTTACATAAGCAGTGGAGGTAATGATCCAAAGACCGCTGCGGCAAACTATGCGCACGTGCTAGAATCTTGGAACGCAAACAAGAGACACAATAAGCCACAGTTTGTCTGCTGCGTTTATTACGCGCTAGGAGAAGACTCTGCTGAACGGGGAGCCGGGAATCTGCGTCATTACTATGCCATCGCTGGACCGTACGCCGAGCATGTCGTAAAAGCAATGCTACCGAACAAGAATCAGATCTTGGAAGCAGTGAAATCCTTTGCTTCGATAGGAGCTGACGAATTGATCATGTGGCCTTCTATAAACGAAATCAGTCAGCTCGATGCTTTGGCAGAGTTGCTCCAAGAGAACCTTCAGCAGTCTTAGAGTTCACCCGAAAATTGGGCGGATCTTTGGGCATGCGTGTATTACAT
>DAIDAB010000237.1 GCA_027310845.1 bacterium
GATGTCTCTAGGCGCCATCGAAATGAGCTTATCACGAATGGCAGTCGGGACATCAATTACTATTGCATTTCTCGCTTTTCCTAGCATGTACTTGTTTATTTTTTTCAGGTCTTTCTCGAATTGCCCTCGCGCAAAACTCTCTCCCCAGCTTCTAAAAACTTTGAATTCCTCTATATTGTGAAGCCATGCGTATGCGGTCTCATTTATCGATCCACTAAACGAAATCATGTCATTTGCATCATCAACAATTACTCCAACTTTCTGGTGAAAGATTCCTCTCTCATTGATAGTCTTCTCATCTAATGCCGCACCCTTATTATCTACGTGAATCGCAACCTTGATGTCAAGTTGTCTGTTGGCAACCATCCACGCTAATGCTCTAACATGGTCTCTAACGAATTCATCAGTGATGTCAGAGAGGTCTCTTATGCCGGTCTCGGCAATAACTCTGTTCGGTTCTAAGGTTCCGGCCCTGATAGCTTCAGCATCCTCTCTTGTCAACTTGGCACTGGCTATCAACTCCATATGTCCTTGCCGTTGAATGAAATTGCCGATTCCTCGTGCAGCCACAGCAAGTGATGTTGAGGAGAAGAATCCGGCTAATCTTCTGTAACGAACTGCCTGAGAAAGCACTGGAATATAGAAATCATGCAGTACGTCATCTTCATCAGAATCATAGGCAGGTTTCAGATCTAAATCCTTGAGAGTCAATACGCTCGCCTCAAAGGATAACGTCGGTTGGTTTAGAAAGACAGCCCATTTTCCTCAGGTAACTGAGTCAAGAGGCTTCGACAGCGGTTTATAACATGATCGATTTTCAGGCAGTGAATTCATCCATAGCAATTTGGTGAGAGAATTAACTCATATCTAGATTCATTGAACAAGAGCGGTTACGGATCACTAATTATTATGCAAAGATCTTGCGTAAATGAGCCACTGAAGAAAGTACTTTCTCGATCGCGAAGTCAACCTCTTCCCCTGTATTGAAGCGACCTAATCCAAATCGGACTGACGAATAAGCACGTTCAGGTGCAAAACCAAGAGCCAAGAGGACGTGCGAAGGCTCAACCTCTCTTGTGGTACAAGCGGACCCGGCAGAAATAGCGACTTCGTGTACAAGCATTTGAATGAGTGCCTTTGCATCAACCCCCTTGAAGTACATGTTGAGATTATGGGGTAGTCTTTGAATAGGATGTCCGTTTTGCTCGGCGCGAGCTTTGCTTTCAAAAGCTGAACGCATTCTTTCCGTCCATTGCAGCAACCTACGACTTTCGGAGTCCATTTCCGATCGCGCAATTTCAAAGGCCTTTCCCATTCCTACAATACCAGGAACATTTTCTGTGCCTGAACGCAGGCCTCTTTCCTGACCGCCCCCTTGAATTATTGGAAGAGGTTTGACTCGACCTCCATGCCTTCTCAAAAAAAGGGCGCCTGCTCCCTTCGGCCCGTACACTTTATGAGAAGAAATTGACATCAAATCGATATTCATTCCATCTACATCAACTGGGATATGTCCCGCAGCTTGAGCTGCGTCTGTGTGAAGAAAGACCCCATGAGCCCTCGCTATGCGACCAATTTCTTCAATGGGAGCTATCGTTCCAATTTCGTTATTAGCAAACATCAAAGAAATCAGAACAGTGTGATCCGTGATTGCTTCCTCAAGTTTGGCAAGATCAACGATACCAAACTTGTCAACAGGTAGGTAAGTAACTGACCACCCGAGATCTTGGAGGTACTTGCACGTATTCAGAACCGCTTTGTGTTCAGTTGTGCAAGTGACAATATGTTTACCTTTTTCCTTGTAGGAATTAGCTACACCTTGGATGGCCAGATTATCTGACTCGGTGGCCCCGCTTGTGAAGATAATTTCTTCCGGTCTTGCATTGATCAGTGATGCTATTTGTTCTCTTGATTTCTGAACCGCTTCTGCGGCTCTGGCTCCGAAGAGATGATCTGTACTCGACGCATTACCAAAATCTTGCGAGAAAAAAGGTAGCATAGTTTCTAGGACGCGTGGATCTACAGGAGTTGTCGCATGGTAGTCCATGTATACTGGAGTCTTAATTGGCATTAGCATTCGACCCCTGGTTGCCATTAATTGAAAGCGCTGATGCAGAACTCGAGGTTGGTATCAGCTCATAGAAATCAGTCAAACTCTTAGCTCGATTGAAAAGTGAGAACACGCCTCTGTTCAAATGAGCTCTGAACTGAGGTAAAAGATCGAGAGTCGGATTCATTCCATCCTCAGCTAGTCTCTCCTTAAGCAGGGCAATGAAGAGGGCATCCCACTCACCTGTCAATGTGTATCTGTTGTATTCCTGTCCCTCTTCATCATAGAGTTCAGGTTTTGGAACTCCTGGTTCTCCAAGCGAAAGGCAGAATCCAAGACGACAAAGAATGTTTGGTGTCAATCCAGTTCTACCCTTTAGCATGACAAGACGTATTGTGCAGTCCTTGCTAATCCTAATTCTCGAGAAACTCAAGTCTGACCAACCATCTTTGTGGCTTTCCAGAAGTAACCAGGGTATTCTGAGCTACTTTCTGTGCGCTCATCAT
>DAIDAB010000238.1 GCA_027310845.1 bacterium
ATCGCACCCGACTCTATCTTCTGGCTGGAGGCCCACATACTCCGCAGCCCAGATGACGAATGTCAATGAGTTACGGTGCGAGATCATTACACCCTTTGGTACGCCAGTTGAGCCAGAAGTATATAGAACGTACGCCATGTCATTTTCAATCGTGGGAACCTCGGGCTTGGACTTAGGTTGAGCAATTACATCGCTCCACTCAACGATGGTCGCCTTCCCCAACGATGACTTTGAAATTTTTGGACTATCTGAAGGCAAGCCGCAATCAACCAGCACAATCGTCTCTAAGGGACACTCATCGGAGAATGCGGTGGCAATCTCAGCCGACTTTACACTGCTGCTTAGGAGCGTTCTGATATTGCTATTTCTGATGATAACAGCCAGGCGTTTTGCAGGAGCAGAGGGATCAAGAGGCACATAACATGCACCCGCCTTTAGAATCGCGAATACGCTTACTATGGAAGCAAGAGACATTGGCAAAAAGATGCCAACGCTGTCTCCTTTGCCGACGCCTCGCGCCCTAATTACCTCTGCGAGTTGATCAGACAAGGTGTCAAGGGAGGAGTAAGTTAGACTATGCTCCCCTGATGAAACAGCTACCTTGTCAGGAAATCTACGCACACTTGTCTCAAGCACGTGAGGCAAGAGATAGGGGATAACCATGAGGGCCTTCCAATTGTTATTCTCGCAGATAAGTATCTATCGTTCTATAGGCCAAGAGAGCCTCAATTATCTCAAGTCCAACACTAAATGATCTCGTCGCATAGATCTTGAAGATTTGCTTCCATTTCGGAATCCGTCATATATCCGGGTGCGCCATAAATCTGCATTGAATCCGAACTCTACATGATGAGTGATTCACTTGCTAGTATCGTGGCGGCCTTAACTTCAGCAAATGATGATTTCTTTCGTTGATTCAACCAAGCCGCCATGCAATGTGCAGGCGCGCAGCCCACCTCATAAGTACATGTCTCTACTAAGATCTCTAGTCACTTTCAGGAAATAGCTTGCTTGTTTCCTTCGTGGACGGCAGAAAATCTCGGAAAAAGGTTTTTGTGCTTCCCTTCCCAGTCACCATTGAGATCTACCAGTTGTCCAGAAATTCTGAACTGTACGGCAGTATCTCCGAAGCACTCATGCTGTTCGGATTGTCTGAACGAGAGGCTAGAGTCTATCTCAAACTTGCAGCTAGCGGTCAGATGAGGGCAAGTGAACTTGCCAAAGAGCTACGAATGCATAGACTAGATACATATCATGCCCTAAAGAGCTTGGAGGCAAAGGAGATCGTTGAAGCTACCTTGAGTAGACCAATGAGATTCGAAGCTCTTCCTCTAGAAGATGTCATTGAAATCATCAAGTACAAGGATAGAGAGGAAGCAAGGAAAAAGTCTAGCGCGTATATTGAGCTTGAAGAAGCTAGCAAGAGACTAGGTGAGATCTTGAACAAGAAGGACTCTTCGGAAAATAGGAATAGCGATAGGATCCAGATACTCGGCGGGAGAAGAACGATCTACGAAAAGTGGTCGAAGATTATTTCATTTGCTGAGAGCGAAATTTTAATTGTTGCCACAGACAGAGGCGTAGTCCATTCTCTTCTTTCAAGAACCTTCGATACACTCCAGCGCAAGTTAAAGGAAGGACTGAACGTCAAGGTGTTTACTCCAATAACAGAATCAAATGTCAAACAGATTGAAGGGATTCGAAGAGGTGCAAGACACCTCACAACTTCTGCGTCAGCAGGGCTCTGCATTGTTGACGGCAGCAAAGCATTGATAGTTACCGAACCTTCAACGCAGGCTTTTCCATCTTCAGGAAGGGAAGAGACTGCTATTCTCACCAACAGCAAGTCAATTGTGCAAACACTGAGGACATTGTTTTTCGTGGGTTGGGACACGAGCCCGATCTTCGAAGATGTCAAGGAACGTGTTTGACGCGAATCGATTCCTGTTGCTTTCTAATTAGTTTTCTTTAGTGTGTTCTCTTACACACGCAAACTGCCACATCACTGCTTTTTGTGTTTAAGGTGTAACGATTTGCGTGTAAGGCTGTACACGCAGTTGCTCTAAAATTCCGATGTACAACTTATTGTACGGTGTGGAAAAAAACAAGGGTTAAAACCGATACTTTACACGGGACGCGCGTCAAAGTGATATCAGCAAAGTGAAAAGACTTGCATTGGCTATATTTGTCCTCGCCCTTGTCGTCGTCTCCGCGAGTTTCGGTCTGCAGACGTTAAACTCATCACAGCCTGCTAACGTTAGAACGGCTTCTCCAACCTTAACAAGTATGGCATCGCAGAGTGTTGCGACTTCGCTAGCTGCTACATTTTTCACGCGAGTCAGCGTAGGCCAATCGTCTGCGCCATCGAGCCAACAAGCAGTTTCTCAAAGTCCAAGCCCAGTGTCTTCGCCCTTGGCGAGTCCAGCTGGCGCATATTCAACTAACTTAGTTTCCTCATCAACATCATCATCAAACACGAGGCGTCTTGGGTTTTGGGTTGGCGAAGGGGAAATAT
>DAIDAB010000239.1 GCA_027310845.1 bacterium
CTCGTAGGGGTCGACGTCGAGGTGGAAGACAAGATCTGGTATAAGCGCAAATCCAAAGATATCGTTAGCCCACTTTCTGCTTAGTGATCTGACTATTGACCTAGCTATCAACGTGTAGATGTATCTGTCAGCGAGAACTATGTACCCTGCTTGGAGCGCGGGAATGATCCTCTGCTCGAGCTGGTCTGCAAAGTCTGCGGCATAGAACAATGTGAGCGTTTTCTTCCCAAGCGGCAGCTTTTGTTTTGCTTCGAGGATCCCTTGGCTTATGAGCTCGGAGCGTTTCAATCCGGTGTTGATTACTGCGTGGCCGTCAGACTCTAGTTTGTCCGTAATCACTTCGATCTGCGAGCTTCTCCCGGAGCCGTCCGGACCCTCAATCACTATGAGGCGTCCTTTTATCTCGACATTCTCCAAATAGGGAATGCCTTCTCCGTAAAACGCTAGGCGCCTTGTAGCGAGCTTTGATTCTTGTTTCAGCATATTCTAGATCATCATGAATTTAGAGCGTGAATTGGAACCATCTTCCTGATTTCCTCTCTGACTAACTTTTGCTGTTCCTCAATGTCGAGCGTTCCATCGACTATTGTAAAACCCTCTTGTGCGGCCATTGATTCATACTGGTCGATTATCATGCTCTGGAAGATTCTGTAACTTTCAAAGATATCGTTGCTCAGGTTGAGATCCATTCCCGACTCGTAATACTTGAGCTTCGGCCTTCCCACAAGTATCCTGTTTATCGCAACATCGATCGGAACTCTGAAGTAGAATACAAGTTGTGGCTTGATTGCAAAGCTATACATCTTCCTGACCCCCTCAAAACTGCATTTCCTCACGACATCTCTCGCGTATGCAGTGTACACATATCGGTCTGAGAGCACTATGTAGCCGGCGCGGAGCAGTGGAAATACATTTCTCTCGTAGCGATCAGCAAAGTCAGTCGCATGCAGGAGACTGAAAGTTATAGGGCTTAGGAGTCCTTTCTTTTTCCCCTTGGAAGTTATTTCTTTGACTATTTGTGAAGAGTTCCACTCAGTGGTAAACACTTGATGCCCTTCGCTGCGCAACCATTTTTCGAGAAGGTGCAACTGTGTTGATTTTCCGGAACCATCTATTCCCTCGACCACGATGAGTTTTCCCGGCGCATGATACTCGGTATTTTTCGACCTTAATTCTGCGATCATATGCTAGGTCTCCTAACCTTCGACGAACTCTGTCTTGGGGATTGACCCATGAATAGAAAATCTCACCGGAATGTCAAAGGTGCCACTGATTTCGCTCATGGCAAGTTTCAACATCTCGTAAGGAAACATGATGCGAGTGCTCCTTGCTGGAGATACTTCCATTCTAATATTATCATTTCGCCAGCGAACTTGGATTCCAGAATGTGTCTTCTTCAGGAGAGTTGTAAGGCCTACAAGAGTTGAAATTCTTTTGAATGAATTTTTACTTCCGGGCTTCAATATTGATCTGTACCTTTCATATAACCAGTCAGCGGTCTTTGGCCTAATTGTTCTCACTATTGCAAGCGCCATGACTAGTTGTGCGTTGTGCGCAAGGTTCACCTCTTCATCAACGAGAATGTAGAACAGTGATGTTGGATCAAAAAGAGGCAATCCCTTCACCATGTTTTTTGTAGCAATGTGAATAATCTCTGCCTCCTCTTCATCTATTAATTTCTGCGAGATTAGCCATGTGATAAAACTCCTTGAAAATTGAAGATGATCTCGATGCCTTGGTCGAATTAATTTCGACACGCCGAGAGAATCTTCTCTGTGATACGAGCTCGGATCTTCCAAATACGCAGCCAGAATGCCGTCTCTCAATCCTTGCGTGCTGACGAGAAGCTCTTTGAACTTCAGTTTGTCCATCAGGAGATCTATCACTGTAGCACCCGCTGTGATTGTTTCAGCACGATCATCTCCTATGCAATCAATTTTTGAGATCTTTTCCAAGTCGCTCTTGGCAAGTTTGGTTCGAATGAAATCCACGGCTTCCTTGCTCAATGAGTAGCCGTGGATCTTGTTAAGCGGGTAGCTACTGAGCTCTTGATAGTAACTTGCAATTGCACGTACGGTACCTCCAACGCCGATTAGAACCGTTTTACCATTCATGTGGAGCTCTTCGCGATCTGGGAGAAGATCGAGTACTCGCTTTCTCAGCTTCGCATAGTTCTTCTTCGGGAATGACCCTTCTTCGTTTGCGTAAAGCTGTGAGAGCCTCAGCGCACCAATCGGGAGGGAGAAAATTCGCTTGATGCTGAAATTGGAAGTGTAAACAATCTCCAGACTTCCTCCTCCAATGTCGAAGAACAGGACATCGGGTCGCAGCATGCATCTAGAAGCACCCGCGTATGAGTAAGAGGCTTCTTCC
>DAIDAB010000023.1:0-11778 GCA_027310845.1 bacterium
CTTCAGGTATGGAGTAAGCATATCCGACATGCGCGCAGTCTTTCTTTTCGTCGAGCATGCAGACCAGCTCCTTGCCGCGAACTTGGACCTCGACGATACGGTCAATCTTATTGTCCTTGATCATTATCGAGTTCCCTTCTAGCCCGATTTTTTGCATGAAGGGCGCCGAAAGCGCAAGGTTAGCGTCAGCCTCGATTACATCCATTATGATGTCATTTATGAATCTAGAGAAGCTTTTGTCCTGTACCTGTCCGGCCTTGAGTTTTTGATTGTATCTAGTCCTTGCCTTGTCGTGGACTTGTTGGGTTATTGTTATGACACTGAATCCTTCTTTTGGCATCTATCCCTTTTGCCTCGTTACTGTAAGATTACAGGACTCGATTTATATCCTTTGCGGCAATTATCCATGCTTGATCTTCGACTTGACCAATTTCGCTTTATTTTAACGTTAAGCTCCAGAGGGATGTGCTGTATAGAAGCGCAATAGAGAATACCCATGTAGGTCCTGGCGACATCACAAGAATCTTTCTGACTCATGATTTCGAGAAGCATAATACAGCCAGAAAACGCCAAATCAACTTCAATTACACCCTTTTTCCAAAGGGGGATTGAATAGGATTCTAGATCAAACCGCTCTTATTGCTGCATTCCTAACAGTTCTATCAACCATTTTCATCGCTGAGTTAACCGACAAAGACGCCCTTCTCTTACTCACACTGGCTACAAAGATCAAACCACGAATTGTATTTGCCGCGGGAGCCGTAGCGTTTACAATCACATCTGCTATCATTGTGTCAATTGGATCTATTCTAATATCATTCCTTCCAGTGTATTGGATCAAAATTGCAGGGGGAATAATAATGATAGGCTTTGCAGTCTGGGAGTTTTTTGAGATTGTCACTGAAGAGAAGAAGATTGAAATTCAAGAAGATTCCAAGATTAGAGAAGCAAGGAAGAAAAGTTCATGGGCCCTTTTTCTTAGCGCCGTTTCAATGCTAGTCGTTCTAGACCTTGCTGGCGACGCTACAGAAGTCCTGACAATTGTATTTGTTGCAAGATTCCAAGATGCTATTGTGGTATTTATCGCATGCGTTGCCGCCCTAGTCATTGCTTCTGGAGTGGAGACTGCGATAGGCAATCGTTTAGGAAAGATCCTTCAGCCACGACGGGTAAGGTACCTCTCGCTTTTTGTTTTCTCGATAATAGGCGCATTAATTATAGCAACGACGGCGCTATAAGAATCAGTAACTCTCTGTGATATCCAAGAATTTCAATGGATTCAGGATATTGTCCGGATCCCATTGCATCTTGATCTGCTTCATGAGTTCAAGTGCCTGCTTCCCATTGTGCTGATAAATCTGCTTGGCGGCGTATGATATCTTTTGCTCCCCTATTCCATGCTCTCCCGAAACTGAGCCTCCCACTTGAATCGCATAATTACAGATATCAGAAAATGCCTTTTCCGCAGTCTCCTCTGACTCCTTCGAGCTTTTTTCATACAGTATTACTGGATGAACGTTGCCGTCCCCTGCATGGCCACCTGTCGGGATTCTTAATCCATACTTCTTTGATGTCGATTTGACAAACTCAAGATAATCCGTCAACCTGTCAAGAGGAACTACAACATCTTCAGTATGGAAACCTGTTGCAAGCGCTTTCACGCCTAGATACACGAGAGCCCTCGCGTTATACAGCCTCTCTTCATCAGCGTCATCTTTTGCTATGTAGTTTCCAGTAGAACCGTTCTCTTCGCAGATTTTCAGAATGTTCTCAATCTGGGAATCTGTTTCGATAAAGAGTGTCGCTTCATGTACAGGTATCTTAAGATCGAATCCATCGTTTACAGATTGCATTGACTCGCGATCTATGAACTCAAGAAGCGTTGGCTGGATTCGATTAATTCTAATTCCTTGGATCGACTTGCCAGCGTGGACCCACTCATCAAAGAACACAAGCATGCGTTTGCGCTCAGTGTTGTGTTCTGGAAGAGGGATTATCTTGAGCCATGCCTCAGTTATGATGGCAAGAGTTCCCTCACTCCCACATATGAGATGAACTAGGTCATACCCGACCCTATTCTTTGGAAGAGGCTCTCCAAGTTTTACGATAGTGCCGTCAGAAAGCACAACTTTTAGAGCAAGAACCCAATCCTTCACCGTCCCATATCGAAAGCACTTCATCCCACCGGAATTTTCCGCGATGGCTCCTCCAACTGTACACCATGATGAACTGGAAGGGTCAGGAGGGAAGAAAAATCCTTTCTTTCTCAACTGTTCGTTCAGATCGTCCAGTGTGATTCCAGCTTCGCATTGAACATACCAGTTCACAGCATCGATCTTCAGGACTCTGTTCATTTTCTTAGAGAAATCTATCACGATTCCTCCATGAGAAGATGAGGCCCCCGTTAGGCTCGTTCCAGCTCCTCTTGGAACAGTAGGCGTCTTTGTGTTTCTTGCATATTCGACTATCTTTGAAACTTGCTCCGTTGAGGTCGGCTGGACTATGACTAGTGGTTCTGATGGGAAATCTGCCATATCCTTAAGGTAATCCTGAGCTCTTTCCGAATCCGGCCTTACGACATTTTCTGATCCAACAATCTCTTCAAAATGCCTTAAAGCGTCGGATGTCATCTTAGACTGTTTGGTCTGTAATCCAGTCAAATTCTTCTCTTATTTTGTGGAGCACCGATAAAAGCCTACCCCATGCAAATATCTCACCATATTCGCTGCCTCACTAGATAATCCGCGACACAAAGCTAATTAATCGAATACAGAAATTCAGGCGTAAATTGGCCACTAGGACTCAATCCTATCTTTCCGAAGTCACCGAGATCGCGAACAAGCTTGACAGAATCACGATAGATAGTGCGATAAATATTCTCTTCAATGCTTGGAAAAACGACAATCAAGTTTTCACCTTTGGAAACGGTGGGTCAGCATCCACCGCAACCCACTTTGCGTGTGACTTGAACAAATGGGTATCTGATAAGGCTGAAAGAAAATTCAGAGCATTTGCTCTAGTCGACAATATTCCACTGGTAAGCGCTCTAACAAATGACAACGGCTTTAGCGAAATCTACTCCGACCAGCTCAAGAATTTTCTCAGGAAAGGCGACGTCGTCGTGGCCATTAGCGTTCATGGCGGGTCAGGAAGCGACAAAGCTGGCCCCTGGTCGCAAAATTTGCTAAAGGCCGTGAAGTACGCACAGGACAATGGTGGCAAAGTAGTCGGCCTCTCGGGTTTTGACGGCGGAGTCCTCAAGACGGCGGCTGACGCCTGTATAGTCGTTCCTGCGAACTCGACACCTCATGTGGAAGGGATGCATCTCGTTCTCACTCATCTCATGTGCGAACAGCTCAGAGAAATGATCTCTCCGGGAAAACAAGCCTCTTCGAGTTATTAGGGCCAGATTTTTCGTAATTCATTGTGCAAAGGGATTCAGTATACACAATAATTATAAGCCTCCAGTTTCTGTAGTTTTAGAATATTGTACCGATTATCTGATTATCACTTTAGAGAGCTTGTGACAACCGGTCCGGATGAGACTGCACTTGGAGCTGCGGTCAAAATGGACGATCAGCATGTTGGCTGTGTACTTGTTACTTCTGGAAACAAAGTTCTTGGAATCGCCACGCGTTATGATTTCGTTCACAACATTATTGCTTGTGAGAAAGATCCAAAGGAGATCAAGATCAAAGAAATCATGCATGCCTCTCCAATTACTATTGAAGCAAACGCTACTCCAATAGATGCGCTGCGAAAGATGGTTGAGGGCAAGGTGGAAAGACTTGTCGTCAAGTCGGGGGAGAAAATCTACGGAGTAATTTCGCTTGAAGATGTCGTAGGAAGCCTAGAAGCGGAATCGCTTAGTGCATTGTCACGAGAAAAGTACGATCAGATCTTTGACATGGTAAAGAAACTCACTCCGAATCTTCTTTCAAGATATGAAGGTGAAGAAAGGATCGAACTTGAGCGAGATCTTAACAACGAAGTAAAGGCTCTACTCCGATTGCTCCAAGAAGTCGAAGTCTCACTCCGACCCTGATCTCAGCCTTTTCTTTCTGATTAACATGATTGACTTACTTTCTAAAAATGCATAGGTTGCACTCAAGGCCCTCATTCAGTATTGCTTTGGTCGATCTCCACTTTATCTTCAGCTCCGCTTAACACGAATGAGCGTGTTCGCATTAAGAAGAGCCACAACTGTAGTATTGGACACCCACAAACAGATGTCCGCACCAACTAAAGTGATTGCATTATCAACCTTGATGATCAGTTCATTATCTTATTAGGAACGCTGGCGCAAATCCAGGTATATTGTCTCCACGAGACCTGCAAGGAGCGAAAATAGAAGGCGGTGCTAGGAATAGGAGTAAGGCTGTCTTCAGGCTGATCCTATCAATTCTAGCTTGCGAAGCCATTGGAGGCATTGGGTCTTTGTTCACCGTCAATTCTGTTTCAACTTGGTACGTCTCAATTCAGAAACCTTGGTTCACCCCACCAAACTGGCTCTTCGGTCCTGTCTGGATCACGCTGTTCTTTCTAATGGGCATCTCTCTCTTTCTGCTGTGGCCCAAAAACCGGAATGAAAGGGCTACCAACGGATTAGCTCTGGCAGTCTTCGGAACGCAGCTCACGCTTAACGTGCTGTGGACGTTTCTTTTCTTCGGATCGCAGCTCTTCTTTGTTGGCTTTGTCGAGATATTGCTCCTTTGGGCCCCACTTGCTTCGACTATAGGGACATCCTACAGAATCAGCAAGACTGCAGGCCTTATCTTGGTGCCATATATCGCCTGGGTGACAATCGCCATGTTTCTTAACTACTATGTATGGATTCTGAACGCCTAATGTTGCAGCGAAAACTAATCCACAAGTATTAGCTTGGGCGTGGCAACGAGAATAAACTCTGCCAAGATCGTCGTGATTGTTTTCTATCCAGAAAGCAGTTCTTCTACTATTCTTCCCGGCTCTCCAACTTGGTACTTGATTCGAGCTTTTCGCAAGATCTCAAGGTTCTTCGAGAATCTTTCGTAAAGCGCGGCACCTTGCTCCTCGCTTGACGCAACAACCCAAGGAGAAACGGGGTTGAGAACTATGAAATCAGATCCATAGATCCTATTAATCTGAGACCCTGCCTCTACAACTGGCTCGAGCGAGTCAAACAAGCTGCTCACATAGAAAACCGCAGGTGGTTCGTCGGAATTCTCGTCTACGAGTTCTACGAGCGTTTTGAAAGGATCTTCCTTCACACTCTTACGCATTTGTGATCTCGCCATCTCCTCAAGCTGCGAAAGTAAGGTTAGGCCCTTCAATGAGAGGGCGTCTCTGTTTGTCTTCATTATGTGACTTGGAAGAACAGCAAGTTTGCTTTGCAGTTTCTTGCTCTTCAAATCAGCGAAATCAAGTGCGGCGTTTAATGCAAACTCAAGCGCATCACTGGATTGATCGAGTTTTTTGAGCGCTGTGATGTGGTCTCCATCATGAACTACCACACCGAATCTCGCACTTAACAATGTGAGTGAATTTGCCATCTGGAGAAAAGTCGATGCGAGTCTGTCCCTGTCAAAATAATCTGAGGCAAGAGCTTCAAGCACAATATAATAGGACGCCCCGATCTCGCGCGAGTGTTCCGTAACTACGAGCTCTCCGATTCGAGCAGTTGCCTTCCAATTTATCTGACGCACATCGTCTCCACTCTGATAAAATCTCATGTCATATGGCTCCGTCCCGATGCCAGGAGCATTGATTGGAAACTCCCCAATTCCGCCCTTACCCAAAATCTTCATCGTAGTAAGCGCAATATCAAGAAGTTTCGGATAGACTATGAAGTTGATCGAGAACGGTATCGAGCACTTACCTTGGAATAGGCCAAGCGGATCCGTTATCTCAACATCAAGCTCAGTTGCGTGATATTCTCCCGAGTATGGAGTCTTGAAGCGCGCTTGCACTCTTGTTGCAGAAGCATTCTCCCCGATCTTGTTCGGACTCAGTCTCAGATATTCTATTTTGGACGATAGAAGGGTCTCTCCTCTTGCTTTCTTAGTGAAGAAGAAAGTTTTCTCGATCTCTTCCCCCGGATATGTTGAACCATCAAGTGAATACTGCTCTCCTTCCTTCATGAGAGTCTTTGTGCATGCAAAGAATCTTCTTGGCGTTCCTTTTGTGATTGCTGTCCATAAAGCGCCTGTCAAAACAAGGAACAAGAAGAAAATGAATGCGGTGAAAATCAACACGTCGGCAAAGATAGTTGCGCAGAAGGCAAGTGCGACAAGAATAGCAATTGATACTTTGCCTCTATATGTAGGCCTCATGTTAAGCTACTCGTTCGCCTATCTTCATTCTTTGGGCACTGGAACAGTGTTGAGCATTTCGTTGAGCATGCTCTCCTTGGTGATATCTTCAGTGATAGCCTCTGGGCGGAGAAACATTCGGTGCTGAATAACATATGGCGCCAAGAATTTCACATCGTCAGGGATCACATGATCTCTCCCTTCTAGAAATGCCAATGCGCGGGATCCCTTGTGAAGTGCAATCGAGGCTCGCGTGCTCATAGGGCTCTTTAGACTAGGTGATGGACGAAGATAATTTACCAAGCTCACGATGTATTGTTTCACTTGGTCAGAAACGAAAATCTCTTTCACTGTTTCAAATTTCGAAACAATATCATCCAAAGTAAGCAGTTGTTTGCATTTACCAGATTCGATTGCATCGATCCGCGAGAGAATCTCGACCTCGTCCCGACCGGAAGGATAGCTCATCTCCACGGAGAAAGCAAATCTGTCTGACTGCACTTCGCTTAGTGGATACGTGCCAGCGGCGCCGAACGCGACTTGAGTTGCAATTACTATGAAAGGCTCGTTCAGCCTCATCGTCTGACCCTCTATGCTCACCTGTCTTTCCTGCATTGATTCCAGAAGGGCAGATTGCGCCTTCGGAGTCGCTCTGTTCAGTTCATCTACAAGAATCACGTTTGCGAATATAGGACCTTTGCGAAGATCGAACGAACCTTTCTTCTGGTAGTAGACATAGGTGCCGAGGATATCTGCCGGCAGAGTATCCGGAGTCATCTGAATCCGTTTAAATTCTCCACCGATAGTCTGGGCGAAGGCTTTTGCAAGGCTGGTCTTTCCGAGACCAGGATTCCCCTCGAGCAAGATATGACCCTGGCTAAGCAGTGAAACGACCATGAGCTTGATGATCTCCGTTCTGCCAACAACATTCTTGGAGATCTCTTCGACGAAGCGATTACTCAGGCTGTATTCCATACTTCTCTCTGTCCCGCCTTACGCGATTTAGAGTCTCCTTGTTAAACGTACTTGCAACCGGTTCGCTAATCATTTTCTCTAGAGAAGATATTTCTGTGAACATCGGTATTAGGAGTACTGCAGCTCCCACGAAAACTAATGAAAATAAATAGCGAATCGGAACCGACGAGAGCTGATTGTAGACTGAAGCGAAATCTGCCTTGAGAGATGTTGCAGTGTTTGTTGGCCAGTGAGAGGTGTCCAAATACACCTGCGAATTTGCCATCAAATTGTTAATCAGAACTTCGTCATTAGCATTTGTCCACACAGAATTCGTGAAGAGGCTCGAATCTCCAACAACAATAGCAAAACCTCTTCCGATCTTTTCCGCTGCTACGAGAGGAAATGAACCATGCAATCCGGAGTTCAAAGTTCCATTAGTCTCGATTGCCTGCGTGCTAGATGAGGCTACAACGACTGCCTGAGCAGAAGTTATTGTGAGAGGCCTAGGTTTGGTTAGAGCGATTCCACTCATATTGGTAAGAAATGGAAAGCTCTTGGACAAACCAGAGTTCACAAGTGCAACAGGATAGTCTTGGGACCGCCAGTTGTACGTTGAGTCAAGTACCACTTTGTTTTCGATTTGTATTCCGAGCCCCATGTTAGACATTAGGGAATTCGCGAAACCGTAACTATCAGCTATTACCAGCGTTCCCCCATATTGCACCAATTGCTTGACGAATGCAGCATCTCTTGGTGTAAATGGGGCGACTGGAGCCACTATGAGAAGTATGGTATTGTTGGATATAGGAGCATCTAGGAGAGCGCCTATCTCGTGGATCGAATACTTACTACTGACCGCATGCAATCCATTCCAGCCGTAGTTGTTCACGCTGTATGGTGTGCCGTCTGGGGCATACGAGACCAAGAAAACAAAGATTAGAACTGCAATTATGAACGAGCCCACCATGGAATCGATTAAGACTTTCTTCTCATGGTTCATCTAATTAGCATCATCTCCTCGCGCCCAAGTAGTTTTTAATTCTTCAAGCAGTTGATCAGCATCCTTGACTCGCGATTCATCGAATTTCGATGAATACGCAAAGTCTTCCATGATCATCGCAATTTGAGAGAAGATTGCGGAGCCTTCTCCTTCCTTATCTCTCTTGGAGATCTCGTCAATAGTCTGTCTTATCGTGAGGCTTTCCACAAATCGAATTTGGAATTTTCTTATCGCAATGCTCAGAGCTTCTAGGTAAATGGAAATGATTCGTGAACTCCTGCCTTCTTTGGAGAGTTTACTTTCGGTTTCAGAATCTCGCTTTTTGTAAAGGGAATCCAGCGGATTAAGATCCGAAGATGATGTTGTGCGTTTCTTAGAGACAAGTTCCAAGTTTCTCACCTCGTATATTACAGCTCCTATTATTATCACCAGGACTGTGAATTCGGCCGGATTGAAAACTCCGATGGATCTCGTGGTTTGAGTTCTTTCAACGTAAGACTCTTCAGGGGTTGTCGAAATCGTTGCCTGCACTGTGGGAGAGAATTGAGTCAACGGAACAGATACAGATACTTTGTAGTTGCCCAACGTATCTGTTGTTCCATAATACACTCCCCAAGGCAGAGCCACCGAGACAGCGCATCCGGCCAGAGCAGAGCCATTCGACTTGATGTTCCCAGTGATCGTCGCGGAGGTTCCGGGAATAATCACGGCAGGGACATTGAGAGTGTAATTGAGCGCCTTACGAACGACATCGACTAGAGTAAAATTGGACGAGGGGCCAAATAACCCGTTTGCCTCGAATGCAATGGTGATTTGGTACAGGCCATCGGCCGCGTCTGGAGGCACAGTCAGCGTCGTTTCAAATGCACCATTTAGGTCAGTCTTCGCGTAAAGCACGCTGTCGAACGCATTGATCCTGACGGTTCCATTTGGTGCTGGAGCCCCAGAATGTGTGAGCACGTGACCGCTGAGAGTGAAATTGAAGGAAGGCATCGATACTATGGTGTTGTTAGATATTGGGGCCGATTGGTTACTCTCCAAGAGGATTCTTTGAGTTGTATTGCTTGAGCCAACTGCAACAGCGGCCAACGCGATACTCAGAGAAACAAATGCAATCACAATCAAAATGAATAAGCTCTCTATGAATTTCAAATGTACTAGTACCTCACTCGATGACTTGGAGCGTGAGTCTTGTAAGACCCTGATCTGATTTCTCATCAACCATCCGAACAGGGAGTTTCTTTACTGCTGCAACAACGCAGGATACGACGCAGCTGACCGGGGATCCAAGACTAGCATTAAAGAACGGAGAATCCGAGGAGAGTTTCGGTTTTGCTATCTGCACCTTTACGAATTTTGCCTCTTTATCTTCTAGCAACGTCACTGAGGAAGCAAGGTCAGACACTTCGACTACAGAGTACCTTACTGCTTGCTCTAAATCACTATCCTGATCCACCTTGGAAAGACGCACAATTTCATTGCCTGGTGGGTACAGGAAAAGGCCATCGATTCCTCCATATCTAGAAATGAATCTCTCTGGGGCTCTTGAGACATTCTGTATTAGTAATGATGCTGAGAAACTCTGGGAATTGGTTGATGTATCTGATGAGAGAGGAATCAGCGCTCGAATTTTCCTATCCTCGGTGGGGATGAAATAGGCTTTCTCTTTGAGCATCGATTCTTCCAATATCATTTCAATATTTGAGATTGAATCTTGGAGCAAGGCCTTGTATGCATCTCGCGGGACAGGTTCTGGCACGATTAAGATTATCAAGGCGCCTATGATTGCAAGATCTAGACCCACTGCAGTGATGGAGACGCTCTGAGAAATTATGTAGCCCAGCGCAGTGAGCACGATTCCTATTACGAGAAAATCGATGCCCACAATGGTATTGCGATCTACCAATCTTCGAGATCACATCTTGCCTATATGTCATGGAGCATTTTGTAATACCTGTGTTTTTTTGCCAAGCCAAATGACAAGAGGGCAATTGTCAACACGGCCAGGCTTAATGCAATTGGAATCAGTCTTATTCCGAATGGTGTGAAATTGAGGACGAGACCAACCAGCGGGACGATCGCAAGACTTAGACCAATTGAGAGGGCCATCCTAGTGATGCTGTCTTCCATGTCTTGCTTTCTTGCGAATAGAAACTCTACCAAGGAATATCCGGGAAGAAAAAGTATCAGCAGACCTCCGAGGAGATACCTTAGGTACAGCGCGAAGCCGCTTGTGATGTAAATTGAAATCACTGACAACACGACAGCCATTACAGACCCCCAGAACCAAAGCGAGTTGGTAGAAATTGAGTATCTTCCAAGGGACTTGCTCGGTTTACCTTCTACTATCCTAATTTTCCCTTCCGATTGGAGCTGTATCAATTTCGAAATTATCCGGTCAGGTTTGTACCCCAGCTTGGCACCAATCTCGGTGACCAGGCCTTCAACAGTCACATCGTTTTTCTCTGATATTTTCTCCAGTGCAAGTTGCTCTATTCCTCTCTGCTGCGGATTGGAGATATTTCCTGGGGCGCTTGAAGGCGAGTTGTTTTGTCCTTGGGCGCCGGAGGCTTTGGATTGGCGCTTCAAATAGCCGTCACGTTTACCCATAGTTGGTTCCACAGTCCGGTGTAAGTGAAATTCGAAAAGGTTGGATTGTACGACCATAATTCGAATATCATTCTCAGATTCGTGCCAGCCTGACTAATTGAAAGTTCAATCGGGAAGGTCATGTTTTGCCCGTCGGCTATGACATAGGAATACGTCGCGAGTATGGGGGCATTGGCAGAAGTGGAATTTGAAATGACAGTGCTCACATTTCCTAGTTTCACATATAGTTCGTAGTAACTTACTACACCTTCGTGATTTCCTATATATCCATAGATTAGGAAAGTCTGATTGGTAGTTAGTGATGCAGGATAGTTCTGCAGTGTCTTCTGAGGTCCAAGCAAGCCAAGCTCAGAAAATGGTTGGTTGTTCGAGGGAATAAGCGGTTGCGCGATAGCAACGCCAGCAAGCATGCAAATGATTACCAGTGCGACTAGCCCTGTTTCCTTATCCACTCCGCCTCACCACGTGATTGCTGTACAATATGAACCAGATAATCCGGTAGATCCGCCCACCGTACAAATACACGAGAGCGCCAAGTATCCCGATCGCGATAATACCTGCGACTGATTCCTCGACCACAAGTTGTCTAGCTGCAGCACCGGCCTGGCCAATGGAGGGAGCTTCGGAGGAGACTTGTTGCGCGAGTTGAATTGCACTCTGCAGATCTGCAGTAGCTTGTGACGGATTGGTAGAATTCTCTGACTGGGCTTTCTGTACAAGGGCTATTGCATTGTTAAGTATCTCGACAAGGGTACTAACATTTCCGCCATTTTGCTGGGCGTTGTAAGTTGCCGAGAAAGCTGAATTTATCGCGCTTTTTGCATTTACAAAGCCAGCAGGACTTGCGGCGTTTGTATGAAATGGAGAGAGAACTGATGCAAGTAGCACAATCATTGCAATAGTGCTAATTAACCTAGAATG
>DAIDAB010000023.1:11788-17681 GCA_027310845.1 bacterium
AATGTGTGCTAAACATGAAATTCCTGCCCTTTCATCCATTTCTATCAAGTGTAGACAAGATATTTTCTCGTTGTCTTCATCGCGTTGCTTTCGGTGGTTTGTATATAAAATTCTCCTATCGAGAAATAGCAACTCGTATACCATTCAACCCTGAGAGTCAATCTTGGAAGAGATAAAGCCTCATCAGTCAGCCTTTTGAAGTGCCACTTCAGCCTTTGCTTCAGCCTTGATCCGTCGAGAGATTCGATCTAAAATTGAGTAAAGGAAAGTCTCTTAGTCCCAAAATTTTGAATTCGAAGATCCTTGCGAGCTCGTGGAGACTTGAGCTCGTCGAAGACGAATTGCAATATTCTAGAAACCCTCCATTTCGATATGTCAGGATCAAACTACCTGAGTCTGTCGTCGTACTAGCTAGACGGAACATTGACAGAAGGATTCCACTTGTGCAACAGTATCGGCATGGAGCTGAAGGATTGTTCTGGGAACTACCTGCAGGTTATATCGAGGAAGGAGAAAGTGCACTCAGCTGCGTCAATCGGGAATTCAGAGAAGAAGTTGGCTACGATCTGAATGGAGCAAAGGAAGTTGGAGCCTTCTACATCCAGCCTTCAAAGTCGAACCAACTGGTTCACGTTTTCACAGGCAATGTTGGGAAATACAATCCAATGGATCCTGACAATACGGAAAGCATCGACTCAAAGTTCTTTTCACAAGATGAGGTCTGGAAGATACTTTCTAAGAAACCTTCAGCGATGCACATACTTACGTTTCTCTTGCTAGAATCTAGGAAGAGAAAGTTGCGGCCTTAGAGAGTGGTTTGTTGCTGTATTTTTTCCCTTTCCACACGAATCCCGCTCCACGCGAAATTTTCACAGAAGCAGAAATTATAGCTATGAGGAAAATAAGACATCCAAGTGGATACAATAACGGATACGCCCCAACCTTGGCTGAGATCTGCCTCAGCTCCATCCCAGCAATCAAAAGAAAGCTTGCAATGCTCGCGAGACTTGAGACAAATGCTATGTTGACAAAAGACAGCAATGGAAAAAAGATGTGAACGACAAAATCTAGGTACAAACAACCCAAGAAAACAATCAATGGAAAAATTCCAAGAAAGAACATCAGCACTGCGTTAAGCGTAGCCCAAAGTCCGTACGGCCTGATTGAATCTGAAAAAACTCTCTCAAGCCCATGGAAAACACTCGGCAAATCGGTCTCCCAATCAGTGTCAGCAAATTCCTGGCCTCTTTCCACTCGCAGTTTATAACCAGATGATTTGGCAAGATGGGCGATAGCCGCATCTTCTACGAGTTTATCCTTCACCTTTTCATGCCCACCCAATGCCTCATAGACTTTGCGCCGGACAAGTATGAAAGTACCGAATACGTATGCGCGTTCATTCCGCACATCATTCACTTTTGACATTGGATACAGCAAATTTATGGCGCCGGTCAGAAGTGGCATTATTGCATTGGACCAGATTCCATGCAATCTCACACTGGGAGAGATTGAGAACATGTCATAGGAATGGGATTCGAAATAAGAAAGCGCAAGCTCAACCGTGCTTGGTTTAAAATTCGAATCTGCGTCCACAAAAAGAAGAGCCTCGCCTCGCGAGTGCTCGAATCCCTTCTGACATGGCCAACTCTTGCCAACCCAGCCTAGAGGTTTCTCCCCTGCATCAAAGAGACTAATTCTATTGTCAGATTCTTCAGTTTCTTCTACAATGTTCGCCGTTCTGTCTGAAGAATCGTCATCGACCACGATTATCTCAAAGTTTCGATAAGTCTGAGCTAACAGCGATTTCAGACATCTGGCGATTACCTGCTCTTCATTTTTTGCAGTTACAATAATCGAAAGGAAAGGTGAACTTACAAGCTTAAACTCATCCTTTTGTTTCAGCGATTCAGAGAATTTTGGCCCGTGCTTCTGGGTGGAATAGAGGTAGAGTCCAATTAAAACACCGCCCAGCGCTGAGAGCACCGAAAATACAGTTGCAACAAGTGATAGGATCATTCCCAATATCACCTTTGACTTGTTTAGAACGGAACGTTTCAGCGAATATTGCTGAACACGAATCTGACTGGATCTTCGAATTTGCTTGTGATTTTTCTTGCACGTTTAGCAAATTGACGAGCTTCGCGATCCAAGTTCTGAACCAGGTTTTTTGTTAAAAGCGCAAGCTCGTGCGGGTCAGAGGCCTTTATACTGAGCTTCTCTGGAAAATAAAAATTCTCAAACACATCGAGGCGAGCTGAAGGAAAGTAGGAAATGTTGGGGATGCCTAGCAGAGCAGCTTCCTGTGTCATCGTTCCGCCTCCACCTATGACGAGATCTGCATTTGACAACAGTTCAGGCCCGTTTACGGTTGTCTTGGGAACGACAGTTTTGCTTCCAAACATTTTATTTGCCCAAATCCGTTGTTCATCGTATCTTGGGACTAGTGTGATTTCAAAATTCCCTGCCCTCTTGATCAAACCTATAAGTTTCTCAAGAGATGCTGATATGCCCTTGCCAGACTGCATGTAGCTTGCAAATGATTCTTCGAGTCTTATCACTACGCGCTGGGTTCGATGTCTTTGACCGCGTTCGGTCGTCGGCTTTGCGACAAGCCAGGCCCACGGATCTAGAGCGTGATAGCTCTTTATCTGGGACTCTTCCAACCCGTATTTCATCCACCTTTCCTTTATTATTGGAAATGGAGAAAATAATTGTGCTGCCAGAGGCACAGCAAGCCTCGCCGGCGCAGATGCATGCGGTGAATCGCTGCAAATGAAGTGTTTTGTGCCAATTCCAAAACTTATTCTCGCCGCTTCGGGAGAAATGAAGGAAAAGGAAAAATCAAAATGATTGTTTGCTACAAACGAAGTAAGCTCCTTCTCGCGCTCGACACTCGCCCTGAGCTTCTCGAATAATTCCCCGCCGCCGTGCCTTCCGAAAATGATGTGAGGTAGTTTGATCTGCAGCATGAATTTGTTCAGTTCCGAGTAATTTCTTGTCGTGACTGTGATCTTGAACTTGGACGGTGCCCTTTCGACCATAGCCTTTGTAAACATGGCTTGCTTAGGCGTAAGCACGTCTATCCAAAGTCTGGTTGGCAAATGCCGCTTTCGCTTTCAGGAATGAATAGATCTGCATTAAAAAGGAGAGCTAATCCAAGCGCAATGAGAATGATCAGAAGCGAAAGGATTTTCTCAATGAGAAAATTACTTGGAAGGAGCCTTGCCAAAGATAGACCATTCAATTGAGATCAAAGCGCCCCGAGACAGAGTATGGGAAATCATATCTGATCTTGACAATGAGTACGAATACTGGTACGGAACGAAGGATGTGAGAAATATATCCAGGGAAGGCAACGTCATCAACAGAGAGATAACACAGAATTTCAGAAATCACAAGATTTTACAAAAAGCGCTTCTCCATCCGAAAGACTCTGTTGAAATAGAATATCTCAAAGGCCTTACAGAGGGCACAAAGACTATCTCAATCGAGTCTTTAACCGAGAATCGACAAAGGGTTAAGGTTTCTTGGGACGCCCATTTCACAGGAATATTTTGGCTCCTGACACCTTGGCTCAGGAAGCACACAGCGAAAGGTGCAATTGGGGCGCTTGAGCGTATGAAAGAGGCCGCCGAGGAGAAGCTTGACAAAGAAGCACCAGTTCCATGATCGCGTTCTTTGCATCTAATTCGAGCCATAAGGCGTAGGCTTTCCCGTCTGAGTTCAAATAAACTTAAGAGCGTGCGCAATATCTGCATCTATTGCAAAAATTGAGCGATGAAGGATTCTCTATGCCTTTGGCAGGTAGGGAGGGAAAGCCCAGAGACAAAGGCCTTACGATCGTATCAGATACTGTGGGACATGTTGAGAAGGGATTCCTTGGACACATTGCGGAATCGATTGATTATGCCAAGATAGGGTTGAGTCTACCACTAATTCTTGATAGATCCATCCTTCTTGAGAGGATCAGAATCTATCATGATATTGGGATCAAGGTGATGAGTGGGGGAACACTGCTACAAGTTGCAATAAAGAAAGGCATTCTTTCACAGGTCCTAGAGAGGCTCAAAACGCTGGGGTTTGACACTGTTGAAGTCAGCGAATCTGCGATGGACATTTCTAAGGAACTCAAAGGGGACATTGTGCACAGGATATCATCTCTCTCGATGGAATACATTTTCGAGGTTGGGAAGAAAGATAGCAGGAACCCTCCTTCGACATCCTATCTTATATCAAAGATCGAAGAGGCGTTCGATTTCAAAACTAGCAAAGTGTTAATTGAAGCTGGCGAAGGACGAGGCATTGGGATATATGATTCGGACGGGAACATTTCTTGGGACATGCTCAACGAGCTCGTGGGGAGGTTTGGTCCGCCCAATCTCATATTCGAGGCGCCAATCAAAATGCAGAGGATTGATCTGATCTTGGAATTCGGTCCAGGAGTGAATGTAGCTGGACTTCCTCTGGATGATGTTATGGAGCTTGAGATGCAAAGGCTCGGCTTGACGACTGAGACTCTTGGGCTTTCACCGTCTGTCAGAAATGTCGAAGGTTCTCCAGCTGTGAAGTTTGTGTACCACTTGATCAGGACAGAACATCCAATTGATCAGCCTACCCTTATTCAAAAGTCAGGTCTCCCAAAAAGAACACTTCAAGCCGCCCTTAGCTACCTCATTGAGCAGGGAGTGGTCCGGGAAGTCTCCGACATGTCAGATCTACGAAGACACAAGTACACACCAAGATAGTTCTTGCCTGCAGGTTTGTGTCTGGCGAGTAGGAGAAAGCAATAACTTAATGTAAGAAAAGAGTAGAGTCTGGACAGCATCCATGGCAGAAAAGAAGGGTTCAAAGGTGAGGACAAGGCACGGAACTCGGGAAGAAGATCCTCCAAAGATCGTCCCGAGTCTCGCTGAAAAGCCAAAGGAATCAAAGGCTGACAAAATGGATGCGATAGGAAAGAGACTTGCAATCCTTGACACGAGAAGACAGGAGCTTGCGAAGGAGCTCGATGTGGCGCAAAAAAGCTCTGACTATCAAAATTTTCAGAGGCTCGGGAACAACTATCTTGGAACGATTCTCGAAAGTATCGACCTCTACATAGACCTGATCCGCGAGATCAGCTCAGAGTCAGTTGCCGGGGAATTGAAGAACGAATTTTCAGATATTGTGAAGAAAGGAAGTGCCATGAAAGAGATCGAAGTACAATCCGAGTGGATCTCAAAGGATGTCTCGCCTCTTTACGAAAAAGTTAGGCAAATTTGTGCGTGTGTATACTCAGCAGTCTCAAAGATAGACCAAGAAGCAAACAGAATCAGCTAGCTTGCCACTGAGACTACAGATACGCCGTTGATTTTCTCCACCCTGTAGACGCGATTCACCATCGCCTCAAGGTCTCTCTCATGTGAGACGATGATCACTTGCTCGCAGTCCAATTCCTCTAGCACATTTCGCAGTCTGTATATCTGCTCCTTGCTGAATCCTTCTGTAGGTTCGTCCAGAATCAACAGGTTTGCTTGCATGGCCTCGTTTGCTCGCTTTACCATGTAGTTCAATGCTAGTCTGTAGGCGAGTGCTACTGCAGTTCGCTCCCCTCCAGAAAGGCTCTGGACGTCAAGCTCGTATCCTCCTTGCTCTATCACAGGAGAGAAATTGTCATCGATCGTTGCGGTGATCCTGGAGCCCATCAAGTTCTCTTTTCGCCTTGGCGAACCTGAGCATTGCGGGCTGGCTTTCTTCCAGCTCCTTTCTCTTATCCTCGAGTTCTGAGGCTCTTTGAGAGACCTCCCTCTCAAGCAATGCCAACTTATCGTTTAGAGCTGAAATTGCATTGATTGCATCTTGCTTTCTCGAAGCGGTAATTTCGGCGCTTTGGAATGATTTCAGCATTCCAGAG
>DAIDAB010000240.1 GCA_027310845.1 bacterium
TTCAATATTCTATGTTTTCTTTGTGGATCGTTTGCTCCTTAAGCAGGATCACTATGTACTCCAGTGTGAAAAGGGGGGAGGGGGGGTTCATTAAGGAATTTGAGAAAAGTCCAAAGCCATTGCATTCACTTCTACTTATGACAATCCCTTTTTTCAGAAGCTGAAATAAGGGTTGGATCAGGGTGCTCATTCTACTAAGCATCAAAATTCATCACAAAGTATGTGCCCTGCACAGATCCTTTCATATGGCTAATCTACGCTGTTCTCAGAGTACCCTCGCGCGTGCTCTCAAACCACAAATTCACACAACTTCCATTAAAGCAACTCAGCTCGTGTTTCAATGATTTGAACTAGGTTTTGTAAAGTTGTGCAAAGCTACCAAAGTGCTTATCGGAACCTTGTTTGCATTGAAGGCGTAGGTGATATTGTGGATCAAGGTGGGAGACATGTACTCAAGTTCAAGTAATCTGTTTCTGCATACAGAAAGTTAGCCTAGGGCCCTGTATCGAACGCTACATCAAGAGTGTAATTCTGACCTTTTGGAATGGTAATTGAATACGTGTTATTCGACCCAGCATTAGATAGTCATCGACACGCTTGGCAATTGCAATTAATGTAGTCAATAAATCCCACTCCCTGTGATCTAACGCCTCGAGGCAAAGTTACGGTGCCCGTTATCTCGACATGTTTTGGAATGCCCGATTGCGAAATGAGGAATACAGTTCCAGCAACACCAGACACTTTCAGTACGGCGATAACGGCTAGTATGCGAGATTTCAAGCATCCATCCCCATAATGAAAGTGGCGGGCCTGATTGGATTTGACTCGTTCAACGGTATTTCATTGAATAGGAAAATGGATTTTTTTGAGCAATTAAAAGAGCAAAATTCAGGGTTAAAGCGAGCAACCCGAACTAGTGCTTCGATGATCGGTATTAGACACTGATTCAGGTCGCAGAAGAGGATTATTCAGGATGGAATCTCATTGGTTGTCGAGTCTTATGAGAGCTTGGCGACACGAGTTAAACTTGGCTTTGCATTTCCGAAAACAATGACTGATCATTGAAACTATCAGTTTTGTTCGAGGCGTGAAGATCAAGCGGTTGAGTCGGGAGCGGATTATCACTGCTATCAGTTCTAATCTTTCGTGGAATATGTTTGACCTAGTCGTAATCGAAAAGGCGGATTCCTCTTGACCACGTATTTCTCTCGTCAGAATGGCGCGGATAGTCTCTGCACCATTAGAGGGTTCGAATGAATCAAAATGTGCCTCTCGATCGTCTGAGTCATGACTAGCAATAGATCTATTCCGTTCGAGCTTCTCCAATGACCCCAGCACAATACTTAACTGAGGAATAAGTGCATAAAACTAGAGAATTACGCAATGAGCCGAGAAGAAACTAAAGGTAAAGCGAAGCAAGTCAGTGGGAAGATTCATGAAGATGAGGGGAAGACGACCGGCGATACCCGCGAAGAGTTGAAGGGCAAATTAAAACAGATCGAAGGCAAGATCCAAGAAGGAGCGGGGAAGATAAGAAGAAAGATCAAGGAAGAAGATCAGAGAGCGGATAGAGCGTAGGCGAAAGACTCAACTGAGAAGTTCGTCATTGTACTTGCTCCAGTCCCTGTCATCTGACATGCCACGCGCTAGAGTGTTTCAAAGAGACAATGTTCATAGCCATCTACTGTTTGCCAACATCATCGTTTCAGGAATAGACGTAAACTGCTTTTTTGCCGTCTTTTCGAGGATTACCCTTCGTCTGATTTATCCGATGATCTCGTGATCGTCCTCCTCTATAGTCGGTGCACCAGTCATACGCAAATTTGAGCGGTGCCTTAATTCTCTTCTACTGTTCATCACGAGTTCTTTTGTTTCAGAAGCTGTCATGGGATAGGTTATGCGTTTTCCTCTGACCTTTGCCCAAGGAGTGAGTACGTGTTTCTTGCTTGTCGTCGGACTGAAGATGTCTATTGTCTGAATCTTTCGAATTACAAGCGCGTCTGCAATTAGCGACCGGTGGCATCTCCATGGCACGGCGTAGCCTCTAAAGGAGGTATTCTTCCACGCTTTGTTCACAGAATCAGGAAGTGCTTGACGAAGACCACCAAGTCCAGCCATGTGCACATACTTGATGTTCGACTTTTGCAGTGATACCTGCAAGGTATCTTTGTTAAACTGTGGATTGTGCCGAGAACGCGGAATGGTCCTTACGTCCACAACTTCTTTGATTCCGTAAGATTTCAGAATGCTGACGAAGCTCTCTATTGCCCTTGTCGAATGACCAATCGTATAG
>DAIDAB010000241.1 GCA_027310845.1 bacterium
ATATTAGCCTATTCTAGGCAGTGAATGACCTAAATCAAGATAAAGATATGGTTTGGTCAATTAGATTGAAAAGAGAGCCAGGTGTCAGTGTTTCGCGATGAAGGCGGCAGACCTCTTTGTAAAATGTCTTGAGAGCGAGGGTGTGGAGTACGTTTTCGGCCTGCCGGGAGAGGAAATAGCAGAGCTTCTGAGAGCTCTTGGACAATCAAAGAAAATCAAATTCGTGCTCTGCCTCCAAGAGCAGGCTGCATCATTCATGGCAGATGTCTACGGGAGGCTCACCGGGCGTGTGGGAGTGTGCGTTTCGACACTTGGACCTGGAGCAACCAACCTCCTCACAGGCGTCACCGACGCATTTCTTGATAGGGCACCAGTTGTTGCGATAACGGGACAGGGCGGACTAGAGCGCACGTATGAAGAATCCCACCAGTATGTAGACATCGTCAGTGTTTACAAGTTCGTGACAAAGTGGAACAGGACGATCACTAGGGCGGCTTTCATTCCTCAAGTGGTGAGGAAGGCCTTTTCCGTTGCGGAATCAGAGAAGGCTGGAGCGGCCCATATTGAGCTCCCCGAAGATATCGCAGAAGAGGAGGCTGATCCAAAAAATACTCCTCTGCTTGAGCGAATAGAAAGCGAGACCCCAGCCTCAATCACAACGCGGAGTGCACGACAGGCGCTTGACCTGATCAAGAAAGCCGAATTCCCTCTCATTCTCGCGGGAAATGGCGTGATACGTGCCAATGGCTCCGAGGATCTAGCAAGTTTTGCAAGAAAGTTTGCGATCCCAGTCGTGAGTACCTTCATGGGGAAGGGAGTGATCTCAGACATGGATGAACTCTCACTTGGTACTATAGGCCTCCAGACGAGAGATTTGATCAACTGCGCCTTTGAAAGGTCTGACACCGTGCTTTGCATTGGATACGATTTCGTCGAATACAGCCCTAAATTCTGGAATCCGCATCATGGGGCCCAAAACAAGAAGATAATACACATTGATTCCGAGCCCGCCGAGATCGACAGAAACTACAGGCCGACGCTTGAGCTAACAGGAGACCTGTGCGCCACACTCCGCCTCCTAGTCGAAGAGGCAAGGAGAGAAAAGGTAAGCTGGAGAAAAGAATCAAACTATGCCTTGAAACTTGGGAAAATGATTCGAGCAGAGCTCTACAATTATGCTGATGATGATTCCTTTCCGTTCAAGCCTCAAAGGATAATATGCGAGATGCGCAAAGCGCTTGGCAAAAATGACATACTCGTATCCGATGTGGGCATGCACAAGACATGGATCGGGAGACTCTTTCCCGCATACTCACCCAATACTGTGATCATCTCAAACGGGTTTGCCTCAATGGGGATCGCGCTTCCCGGAGCAATCGCGGCAAAGCTCGCGAGGCCGAAGAGCAAAGTCCTGGCGGCATGTGGGGATGGAGGATTCCTGATGACACTATATGACCTCGCAACGGCAAAGGCACTGGGTCTAGCAATCACGATCCTCGTATTTGACGACGGCAAATACTCTCAGATAGAGTGGAAACAGCTGGCAAGGTTTGGAAAATCATATTTCGTCGATTTCAAAAATCCAGATATCGTGAAGCTTGCAGAGAGTTTCGGGTGCAAGGGAAAGCGGGTCAAAAGTGCAATTGATCTAAGAGAGACACTATCCCTTGCTCTCAAGTCAAACGACACCTGGGTAATTGACGTTCCAGTGGACTCGCATGAGAACCAGCGCCTCTTGAAGAGGCTAGGCACAAATGCGAAATGCCCTCCGTGAAAGTCATAGATGTCCAGCGCCATTGGAGAAGTCTTTGGAATCGCGCTTGATGAGGAAAAGACATTCAGGATATTCAAAGACTTGAGTTGAGATCCTTCCTGGACAAGTTGTGCTGATCACAGGCGATTCCGGTTCTGGCAAATCGACGCTGCTTCGGGAAGTCACAGACCAAATTCGGGAGTTCAAAGATGTCCTGGGAACAAAATGGTTCAGTGTTACTGACTTACGAACATTCGAAGGGTAGAATCACTTTGTCAAGAGAAAATAATTTCCGCGCTACTATTAAAATCAAAGCGAAACTTTTCCATCCCTTTGAGGTTAGCGTTGCTCAAGATGTTGGTGAGCAAGATCGTTTGCTTATCTTTGGAATGATAATGGCGGTCCCCTCTTTGCATGTGAGAATAGTACAAATTTCGGTCCTTTCACATCGTCATCAAGATTAGGCAAAAATACGATTTAGTGTAATTATTTCTACCACTCAGGACTTCCACTACAAAATGAAACCCTGTTT
>DAIDAB010000242.1 GCA_027310845.1 bacterium
GCGTCCGCTGCACAAGCGAAAATCGATATAGCGGATACCGAGCGTATCTGAATCAGTAACACACGCACTTGATCTTCACAGATCGAGTGAGGTTCCGAAGAATATTGTTGTTTGCAAATGCTGAAGTTGAAATTTCTCTGGTTGTATAGCGGGACCCGACACAAACATAGTATCTGTAATCCAGATCGCAGCTACGTTTTTCTAATCCATCACCGCATCTCTCTGCGGAAGAAAGCATAGCATGAGCACACTGAAACTTTCAGAATTTGTTTCAAAGACTCAGGATTCGTTGCCACTTGACGAACAGCTCAGCATTAATTTAAGGCATAGCTGCGTGGATTGCGAGTTCGTAATCAGCTGCCCTATTGCGCAGCAAAGAGGAGGGCCTGAAGTTGATGTTCTCGTGGGCAGCTACAGAATAAGCGCTCTAAAGGAGAGATGTCTGCTCTAAATCCCGAACAAGATAGCGGTCATACTGATTCTGCTGGACTCTTTTTGCGGACCAAGTTGGGGCCAGGTAAAAGGTAGGAGTCCATCTCTTATCCTGATCCCCATTTTTACGTTAACCCGACGGATAAGCTTTATCGCATCTTTATTGGTCTCGAGCTCCTCCTCTGGTAGGTCCGCTCCTTGCTTCAGAGCTATGGTTTTTGAAATAGAGTAAATTTCTCGAAGCTTCACTTCGTCCGTGCAGGAAAAGTGCAGCAGCGCGGAGCGTGCCACGAGGCATGAAGCAGGAAGCCTCGAAATGATGTTGCCTGGAGCGTCATCTGCCTCATTAAACGCGAGCCCTATTCCCTTCGCGACATTTCTCACGTCAGCCACGTCTATGTTCAAGAGGCTTGGTATAACAATGCTCTCAAAAAAACTAAAGACCACCCTTGCAGTCTCAAGGAGCCATTGGTCAGAAGGGCCTTCGCAGAGCACGACTGCGTTTGAAATTTTCAGGTAACTCTTCGCCGAACCAAACTGGGTCTTTGGGGTAAACGCGAGGATTACAGGCCCGTCCGACTTTGAACGAAACGAGCGGAGGAATGAGAATTCTCCGGGGGCACCAATGAGGCCAACCACGTCGTACTGGAGAATCTCCGCAGGGTCCCGCTTTTCATCCGTGCTTAGCGAAGAAATGGAGAGAACATTGATTTTCAGTGGAGAGAAGAGTTTCTGAAGAAACTCGTGGACATCCCCTGGCACGCCAGGAAGCTTCAATCCGTGCAAAATTGCAACACGGTTGGGCCTCGTGCGGCCCTGTTCCTCTGGTCTGGAGTTTCGATAGATATCGGAAACCGATGCCATTGGGCTAGCAGCCTTGATTGCCTAGTCCGCGATCCACGGAAGTGCGTCTCTCCGTTTGAACCAACCGATTCCCCGCAACATATTGGCTAACCTGTGAACGTAGTCCGAGATCCTTTGGCGCTGCCAGACAACCAACCACGCGTCAAAAGCGCCGTACGCGATGCCAGTCAAAGGTCCGAGTTGAGAGACACCGATTCTATAGGCCATGAGTATGCTAGCTACATCGACAAAAGAGGCGACGATGTTATCCCTTGTTTCTCGGAGCAATTTTCAACATTATTGTGACGCCGCGTATTTAATTCAATTATGAATTTCAGACACCTATTCTCGATTCTATGCCGACGCAACTTGTAACCGAGTCGCCGAATTCCAAGTTAAAGAAGGCAATTAACATGGAGTTAGTTGCTTCTGGAAGCAAGTGAACTAACACGGACGACGCAAGAACTGCATCCGCTCGTAGGTCCCGCATGGAGGTCAAAATCGACATCATGCAAGCAATCGCCGACGGAGCCGGAAGGCCTACTCACATAATGTACCGCTCAAATCTTTCTTGGAGCGTGATGCAAAACTTTGTCCATTCTATGGAAGTTCAGGGGCTTGTCATTACCAAAGACGCCGAAGGAAGAAAGTCCTACCTTTTGACTGAAAAGGGACAGCGCGTCCTGCAGACCTACGCCTCGGTCAGAAAGCAACTTGATGTGCTTGCTCCTATTCCGACTAGCAACATTATTTTAGACAAAGCGCGCTGAGATCGCTCTCTGAAAATTGCGACCCTTTCAAATCGAGCGATTGCGTTATCTATCGCCAGAAGAGGCTGATCCTCAGAAAGTATTGCC
>DAIDAB010000243.1 GCA_027310845.1 bacterium
ATGTCTTGTTCTGAGTGAAACCACGCATCACTTCCGCCCCAAAATTGATCGAAGAGGGTGTCGAAAAGTGAAGCCTCTTCTGGCCTCTTTATTAGACTGGCTTTCAACGCATCATGGAATTCTCTTTTGTTTGCGATCGGCACTTGGAGCAGACATTGTGCCGCGTCGATAGTCTCAGAAGGAGTCACAGCAATATTTTCAGAGCGCAGTGTGTGGCAGAAATAGACAAGTCTTGAGACAATCGAGTCGAGAGAGAAAGAATCACTCATAATGGCTCCACCCAATTTCACGTAAGCTCAGAAACCATGTCCACAATTCGACCTTCACTCATTGCTTCTATTTCATCAGGGGTCTTGAGCACACAGTTGAGAGTTTGCTTAATTCCGAGCGTGTCAAGCTCCTTCTTCCCAAGGGCAACTAGCGCTAAAGCCCAGTCAAGAGTTTCTGAAGTACCCGGCTTGCGAACCAGTTCTTCAAACGATCTGATCTTGGCCATTGCCTGCACAATCTGGCCTGCAAGTCTTTCTTGTATTCCCTGAACCTTGAGCTTCACTATTTTGAGCTCCTTTTCAGGATCAGGATAGGTGATGTAGAGATAGAGACATCTCCTGCGCAGTCCATCTCCCAGTTCTCTTGTGCGGTTGGATGTCAAAATCACGATTGGTTTGTGAAACGCTCTGAATGTACCCATTTCGGGTATCGTGACTTGAAACTCGCCCAAAAACTCAAGGAGAAAGCCTTCAAATTCCTCGTCAGCCCGATCGACCTCATCTATGAGAAGCACAGGCGGTTTAGGACCCTTATACATGACGGCCTCGAGTAAAGGCCGCCTCAGAAGAAATTCATCGCTGAAAACGGTTTTCCTGAGCTCTTCCTCAGACTTTCGGCTCTCCCCTATCTTGATCGTAAGCAACTGTCGCATGTAATCCCATTCGTAGATTGTAGAATTGGCATCCAGTCCTTCATAACACTGGAGCCTTATTAGGCGAGTCCCAAATCCTTCACTCAGGACTTTGGCAATTTCGGTTTTGCCGCAGCCGGGGTCTCCCTCTATTAGTAGAGGTTTGCCAAGCTTCATCGCTAGGTATGCCGTGGTGACAATTTCTGGATCAGTAACGTAGTTTTCAGATTTAAACAACTGTTCTAGTTCTTCTCTCGATATCTGTTCGGACTTACTTGTGAGGTTTTCTCCCATTACTCCAGTCCCCATTGAGAACACCTGATTTGGCATGGTTGTCCATCATATTATCTCTTCCCTTCATCGCTGACCTAGCCATAGCCAGAATCGAAGGAATAGTCCCAGTCCGTCAATTTCGGATAGAGATTGATTGCCTCTCCAAGATAGTTTGTGTGTACTGAATCGAAACTTATAGTTTCATCTCGAAAGTGTAATGGAAACATGCCAGCTCCGCGATTCAAGAGGTCCACCCAAAATGATAAAACCTTCTTTTGAGTGTCTCACTCCGAAGTCGTTATCCGAAACAATTTCGCAGCGGCTTTAGTTTCGTAACAAATCCAAGATTCTTGCGGGCGGGCATACGTATATCGACATGTTTCTTCCACCGTGGAAGATCAGAAAAGCCCTTGAGCAAAAAGAACCTGCTTCGGATCAGTAAGAATCCGCAGATTCCAAAGCAAGAATTCGACTGCTCGCGCGTACTTCAGCGATTGAACCTCATTTGGGATTGAGTCTGAAGCAGACAGGCATAGACAAGATCGGAGAAACTATTCTCCGTTGTACGCATTTTGTCCCATCATGCAGATTCAAAACCACTTTGCGTGACTGGTTTCTCCCACATATTCTCTGCTCATTGATTAGTATGGAAAGTCTCTTCTTGCCGGCGCAACATGGCGCTTTTTTTCACGGATGAATCAGTTTCAAGCTCTGATTAACTTGCACAGCTTGATACAGACGGTCAGCTGCACACAGAGGCCAAGGCAATCGTCTTGGTATTGATGACGGCTAGATGCGGCATATAAAGGTAAATATCAGACTCCGTGAATTAGCTTTTCGATGTAAATGGT
>DAIDAB010000244.1 GCA_027310845.1 bacterium
GTCTTTCCCTTTCTCCACCCAGCAACGGTGTCAACCTTGTTCAGTGCAACCACGAATGGGACTTTTCTCTGTTTCAGAATTTCAAGGCTCTCGTAAGTCTGCATTTCAAGTCCTTTCTGGATATCCACAACAAGTATCGAAATGTCGGCCGCTGAACCCCCTCGAGACCTCAGATTTGTAAATATCTCGTGTCCTGGGGTGTCAATTACTAAGAGCCCCGGAACACGAATATCTCCGCCGCCCAGAGATTTCAACAAAGGGCCACAAATTTGTTTCAATGTTTCTGCGGGGAAAAAACTGGCGCCAATGTGCTGGGTGATTCCACCTACCTCTCTTGCTTGCACCGCAGTTCCTCTTATCTTGTCAAGCAAGCTAGTTTTCCCAGAGTCCACATGCCCCAACACCACGACCACGGGCTGTCTGATTTGGAATCCTTGTTCTGACACGCTAACTATCACAATCCGGCTAACGAACCATCGCGCAACTATTGCAGCTTTTCTCTAACGGAAAAGGGTAGCGCCACGCGTTTTGACGGCGGCTGCGAAGCTGTGCTACTCTAAATGTCTGAAGATAATCTTTGACTCTCGCTCGAAGCTTTCCTTCGAGTCAGAGGCATGAATAACGTTGTCAGTGTAGCCTAAGGCAAGGTCGCCTCGTATTGTGCCACTTGCCGCCTCGAAGCTCTTTGTAACCCCTATCATTCTTCTGACGACATCCACAGCATTTGAACCCTCTAGGACAGCTGCGACCACTGGACCTGAGGTGATGAAAGCCTCGAGCTCCCCGAAGAAAGATTTTCCGACGTGAGGCAAGTAGAAATCTTGTGCAGAGGAATGATCGAATTTCAACATCTGCAGCGCAACTATCTTGAACCCTTTTCGCTCAAAGCGTGAGATGACTTCTCCAACCAAAGATCTTGATACGCCGTCTGGCTTGACGACAATCAATGTCCTTTCCATGCAGGGTCACTCAAACTAATGTGCGCTCTTTGGCTGAGTTGATTTAGTTGAAGTTTGCATTTTACTCTTTGCTCCGCTTCTAGCCCACTTTAGCTTTCGTGGGTCGCGCTTAAGCTTTGTTGCGTTTTTTCGGCACTTGTTGGAGCAGTACCAGAAGGTCGCCGCATCATTGCGAACGAACATGATTCCGTTGCCTAGAAGAATAGACCTTCCGCAGAAGGAACATTTCTTTGGAGTATATGACAAATCGAGTCAAACACGCATCCTTGTTTTACCTGAATTAAACCCGCAATGAGCTAATAGATCACTTGATCTTCCTGGCTTCTCTTTCGGTTTCGCGCAGCATTAGGACATCGCCCATTCTCACGGGGCCTTTTACATTCCTCGTCAGGATTCTACCGCGGTCCCTGCCCTCGAGTAGCTTTACTCTTACCTGTGTTATTTCGCCGGCCACTCCAGTCCTTCCAACTACCTGGATGATTTCAGCTGGCGTGACGCGCTCTTCTGTTCTTGCACTCATTTGAAGTCAGTTCCTCTATGACAAATACAGGAGAGTCTACGCGCTAGACTTCAGCTTCGCGACTGCGCTCACGACTTGATCTATGAGTGGTTGAGAGTCGCCGGCCTCTACAATGCATGCGGATGCCGAACCCACATCAATTCCCAGTGCAGGGCCCATGTTAGCTCGGGTAGGAACGAAAACGTATGGGACGCTCCTCTCATCACATATAATTGGCAGGTGAGCAACCACTTCTGGGGGCTCAACGTCTTCAGCTATGATCACGAGCTTTGCTACTCCGCGTTCTACGGCCTTTGTGGTCTCGTTGGTGCCTTTTCGCACCTTTCCCGTCTGTTTTGCTTGGCGAAGTGCTTCATACGCGGCATCCGAAATCTCTTTCGGCGTCTCGAATTTTGCGAAAAATGGTCTTGCCAAGATTGCTCAGATCTCCCACCTGCGAAAGCTTAGCAGAAAATACACTTGATTAGGGTTCATCTTACAATTCGCCCAGAC
>DAIDAB010000245.1 GCA_027310845.1 bacterium
CCGATCCAAGGGATGACTTCAGCGATTTATCCAACTGACAGATATCGCCTGGAATGCATGGCTCGAGTCCTGGACGAATCAGGTTTCTTTGACGAAGCAGCGGACGTCCGTGATGTCTCTGATTCTGCTTTTGTTGAAGGATGGCAAGAAGAAGAGATTTCTTGGTCCTTGGATTCTATTTCCGAGCAAGCACGACAAGTTACTTTTCCGAATCCGCGAGCTATTAGAACCGTTCCCCGACAAGGATTCAGCTCTTTGGGAATGACTAATCTTAGTGAAGCGAACGCAATATTCTATTCATCTTGGGCATCAATAGATAATGATGCGCGACAGATTACAGACCAACAAATTACGGAACTTTCGAGAAAATTAGTTTCTGCGCTAGAAAGGAGCCCCGTATCTTCTGATACCAAGACTTAGTTCCCTTGCGAGCTCGTGGGCAAGTCGTACTGGGGCAGGGACCGAGAAACTTTTGCCGGGATTATTCCAGTTAAGGTAGCAGAGCCTGAAACAGTCTTCTAAGACTAGTTTCGGATCTATCTTTCCCCTGATCGGGATCACTTCTGCAACTATAGGCTTCGGCATTCCATGTTTGTACAGATCTCCGCCCGCGGCGCATAGTATTCCGTTAAATTCGTCGAGGAAATAATAATCACCGGAAAGAGGTTTTGCTATTCGCGAGCCGAGTTTTCTAAAGATTCTATACGGCACTAGTTTCTTAATCGAAACAATTGCTACGTTGGCGTAGCTTGAAAAGTCTGTGATCACCTTTTCAAACATTCTTCGTTCCGATTCAAAGACATCTCCATCTCTAAGGTAAATCAAAGACTGGGAATTGGGCGCGTAGCTGAAAGCTTCTTCAATGCACGCTCTTACGCTCTGCTCGTCTAGATCTTCTCCAACAATGAGCTTGCCTTGTTTCACGTCGTATTTTCCTGATTGATCATATACAATGCTCATCGCCCAATGTTCAGCTTGGGCCCTTCCTACATCTACGGCTGCATAACAACCGTAATGGAGCTGATCGTGTAGAATCCAGGGGATTCCATTGGCTCGAGCCAAGATGGATGCTACTGTACCTCTTAGATAAAATTTCTTTCCGTAAAGTACTACGTCTTCTACAACTGGCATGGTAACACACTTTGAAGCGAGTTTGAGTTCTCCGCAAGCATTTGTGAAACTTCCATGCAAAGTAGAGGCTACAGGAATTATTCCCAAAACAAAAGTTCGGCGTGGATCACTTTGAGAAACGTGACTTCGAAGCTGGTTTTTCATTCTCGGAATGTCTTTCTCCAGTGGAAGGGGATTAGAAGGAAACTTGAACCCATACTTATCACGAGCAAAGTCTCTCATTTCATCGTAAAACTCTGAACTTAACCTGCTGTCCGCACTCGAGAAAAGGCAGATCGTGTCAATCCGCGGATCTTGGTAGAGCCCTTTTGAAAGGGAGGTCTCGATCAAATCCGGGGTCACAACATCTCCAGATTTTGCCATTAATTTCGGTGGCACAAAGTGATTGGAGATATCAAAATCAAGAGGACCCTCGAGTTTTAGTTGGGCTGGACCTAGATCAGCGTATTGGAAACCATATTGGGAGTAATATTGGTTTATTTTATCCCAACGAATCTTGGCAGGCTTCTGATCGTCTCTGAATCTACTCGGAGCACTATCTATGAAGAAAGTCTCATCATTCAGAACACGATCCGGAATGTGTCCTAATTCGACGGTTTTATAGAGAAACTGTGGCGCAAACGTGAAATCTCCTTGTTTCAAGCCAGGTTGAGACTCATCAAGCCTAGATATCTCGGGATTCTCTCGATACTGAGCTTTTAGATAGTCTGCCACAGTTCTACATTCAACACCTTTTACAATCATAGATTTGGATAGACTGATCTTAGAGATCGGTCTCGGATCTACATCATCTACGGCCACATCAGTTTTGGCAAGGTCATAATAG
>DAIDAB010000246.1 GCA_027310845.1 bacterium
GTTATGTACGTGAGATTGTCCAAAGGATCGAACCCCACATTCTGGGCATATGATGACTCGCCAATAGTGGAAAAAAGAGTAGTTCCTGCGATTATGTGAATAGAAGGCGTGTTAAGATCAGTGGCATAAACCCAGCCGGTTTTCTGGTTTACTCCGAGTGATTCAGGATAGCTGGAAGGAAGCGAGATATTTCCTACAACCTTGGTTCCGTTGATAATCAGTACCCCGCCGGGATTCAGCGTCGATACGTACATGTAGCCGTTCAGACTGTCGTAAGCAATTCCACTCGTATCAGCGCCGACGGATATATTCGCAATGACTTTCGTTCCACTGATCAAAGTAATGTTAGGCGATCCATCTGGACGCCAAGAGATTGGGAACAGTTCAGAACACTTTTTGCCAGGAGCACAGAGGAGCTGACTGTAGGAAATTACGTTTTACTTACATCATTGCTATCAATTCGTATAGAGTTTTTCGAGTGTGGGCCATGAGCTTCTCCTTGTATTGCTGAACGCTCGATTTTTCAGCTCCACTGAGCTCAGCGGAGTCTAGCGCTGCGATGATCTTGTCGATTCTTTCGACTGTTTCTTGGACGTAGGCCTTTGGATTAGTTCCCAGTTCTTTGCGCATCGCTTCTTTGAGTGGCATTTCCATCGGAGATAAGATTCGATCATCCTATTGAGCTAATTGGTTCATGACAGAGTTTGATCTCTTGTTGAAGGCTAAGCAAGAACTACCGATGCCAATCTCAAAATGATTGATGAAAGACAAGCTAACATCAAAGAGAGAAATCCGCATTTAGATGGGTTCTCGACAGTGATTCGCATCACGTTCCAAATTCAACGGAGCAAATCAAGGTGGCCGAATTTCTGAGCAAGTCCCCTTGTTAGGTCTAACTCTAGGACTGACGGATATTTCTGGATTGATGAACTAAAGAGCTGAGGTTTGGGAGTATTCTCGCTGCGGAGAAATCAATATTCTCCTCCACCCATGCCGCCCATCCCTCCGCCTCCAGGAGGTGGAGACGGCGCGCTTGATCTTGCCGATGCAAGAACGTCGTTGACACGAAGTATCATGCACGAAGCCTCAGCCGCTGCGCTGATTACTTCTTCCTTCACGGCGGCGGGCTCTACCACAAAATCCATCATGTCAGAGACCTTGCCGGTGATTGCGTTGATGCCGAACCACTTCCTGCCCTGACCGTGCTTTGCCCTGATCTCGACCAGAACATCGATATGATCCATTCCCGCATTTTCAGCCAGTGTCATGGGTATCACTTCGAGCGCATCAGCGAATTTGAGGACTGCGAGTTGCTCCCTTCCACTCACTTGATTGGAGTAAGTCCGCAACCTGGAGGCAATCTCTGCTTCGGGAGCTCCCCCACCTGCCACGATTGAAGGCTTTTCGAGAACATCCTTTGTTACCATTATCGCGTCGTGAAGGCTCCTTTCCGCCTCGTCAACAATCCTTTGCTGACCACCGCGAATGAGGATTGTCACTGCCTTGGGATTCTTGCATCCTTCTATGAAGACCCATTTGTCCTGCTCGATCTTTCTTTCTTCAACGAGTTTCGCAAACCCCAAGTCACTCTTTGATAGGTCGTCGAT
>DAIDAB010000247.1:0-1250 GCA_027310845.1 bacterium
ATATTATGCTTCAGGATTGTGCTTTTGAACGATAGCTCATACGCTGAACATGCTGTGATGTCATAGTGGAGTATCGGCAAAATGATTATCGACTTTCATCACCATCTCAGCCCATACATTTCCAAGCCACCAGAGAAGCCACGCGCGATATATGCACATGGGATTCCTGTCTCTACGGAACACAAAGGTCTCTTGAATATTGAAACCCATATTCAAGTGATGGACGAGACAGGAATAGACATCTCTGTCCTTACCTCTGGACCAGGGATGCGTGGAGAATTCAAAGATGCTCGTGCGGCTAACGAGGCCCTTTCAAGTATTTGTTCAAAGTACGAGAGCCGGCTCCGGTTCTTAGCCCATGCTGCTCCATTGGCTGGAATTGAAGCTATCGAGGAAGTCAAGCGCTGGCTCGAAGTCTGTCCAGGCGCCGTAGTGCCTTCTGCTTTTGGAGAAATTGGACTGGATGATTCGCGCCTTGAGCCTCTCTATGAGCTCTTGGAGTCAAAAGGCAAATATCTGTTTATTCATCCAGCGATCTCAACCAGCGAAACTGAAGCAAGACAGTACAACGCATTTGATCTTTACCGAACGGTCGGACGCGAGTTTTCCCTCGTCATGGCAACGACTAGACTCATCGCTTCGGGCGTACTTGACAACCATCCAAATTTGCAAATTGTAATGTCACACCTTGGCGGTGGAATTTCATCGGTTGTTCCGCGCATAACAAGTTACCAAGATAAGGAAATGTGGGGCATCTCGGAAGATCCGATCCATGGCAGAAAAGCAAAGGAACCTTTTGAGAACTACCTCAAGAGGATCTACTTTGATACAGGAGGATTCTTTGGGGATCCTCGAGTCATCAGGATAGCATTACAGTGCATCCCGAAGGAACGTATACTGCTAGGAACAGATTATCCGCAAGAAATACGCGACGCTGAGCCAATAAAGAGACTGAATGAAGAGTTGAAATCTCAGGGTATAGATGGCAACGGATCAAACCTCTTGTAATTTCTTTCGCGAAAGCAATTTCTTGAAACAAGTAGGCTCATTGAGCACGATACGAAGTTAGCCCAGAGTGAGCCAACATCAAAGAATTATTGAACATACTAACGTGTTGAGCTTGTGAAATGGTCGCAATCTTGAACATACAATACTCAAACAACAACCAATTCATTTTCTTATCGAAGAACTAAAAAGGAAAGGAACTGAGGACCGACACCTGAAAGTGGAAACGCATGTCTGAAAAAGTT
>DAIDAB010000247.1:1260-1490 GCA_027310845.1 bacterium
CCGAAGCGATAAGAAAATTCATTCGAGATGGGGATGTTCTTGCTCTTGGTGGTTGGATAATCACACGATGCGTCGTTGCAGCGGTTCATGAATTAATCAGGCAACGGAAGAAAGAACTTACGATATTTCAAGGCTTATCAGGCCTTGACACAGATTTGCTCGTGGGCGCTGGAGGCGTTAGGCGCCTCGTCACTTCGGCCGGCACCCTCGATGCATTTGGACTCTTGAAC
>DAIDAB010000248.1 GCA_027310845.1 bacterium
CTGTAGAATGTGGTTTCGTTTGGATTGTCTGTCTTATGATATTGCCCCCTCTTGTCGCCTAGAATTTCTACAACGTGTCATTCTTGCAAAGGTTCATGGTGCGGGGGGTGGGATTTGAACCCACGAACCCCTAAGGGACAGGAGCTCTGCACACGTGCTGCAACGCTTGAAATTGCAGCAACTGGTCCTCAGTATCGCAAGCGATTCCATGAACTGTCTGGAAGATTCTCTCAGAGAGCCAACAGAATCAGGCTACCTGCGCCTTTGACCAGGCTGGGCGACCCCCGCACAGGTTATCACTCACTATTGCTCATGTTTCTTTAAGTTTTCTTGGAGTCTGAAAATGCATTAAAGCAACGCTGCGTTATTGAAGATCATGCCTCCGAAAGCAAACTCTGTTGAAGAAGGAGTTTCAGATGGTAACGCCGCGCCTGATTTCAAGCTCAAAAGCGACGACGGAAAAACCTACGCGCTATCTGATTTTAGAGGAAAAAAACAGGTCGTGCTCTACTTTTATCCGAAGGATGACACGCCAGGTTGCACTGCGGAAGCATGCTCGTTTCGCGACTCTCTTTCCCGCCTAAACAAGGATGGCGTGCAGGTTTTCGGAGTGAGTCTTGACGATCTTGAATCCCACAAGAAATTTAGGGACAAGTATTCGCTCAATTTTCCTCTTCTCTCTGACACAGATGCCAAGGTGTCAAAGGAGTATGGAGTCTACAAGCTTCGTAACATGTACGGAAACAAGTTCTGGGGCATTGAGAGATCGACCTTCATCATTGACAGGGAAGGCAAGATAAAGAAAGCAATCAGAAAGGTCAAAGTCGAAGGACACGTCGATGAAGTGTCAAAGTACCTCTGACTTTTCCTGCGACCAAAACCTCTAAAAAACAAGAAAGCTGCGAAAGTGCTATGGCAAGAAAGAAAACAGAAAAGCGCCGACAAAAACAAGCGCACAGGCGGGCGCTTCACGGTGATCTCAGAAGACGAAGGAAGAGAACTAACAAGTCCTAATCAAGTTGTAAACCCGCAATTCCAGAGGAGCCCCGGGCGGGATTCGAGCCCGCGACCTATTGCTCTCTCAAATTCCAATGCCAGATTGATCCTGGCAAAAGTGGTACGAGGCAATCGCTCTGACCAGGCTGAGCTACCGGGGCAACAAGCAGTTTGACGGCTTACGATTTTGCTGATATAATAAATATGCTAGCCTCTCGCCACTTGCAAAGGATGAAAGACGAGTAGATGCTAATTGTTTCCGTCTCGGGAATCCGGGGCATTGTAAACCAGGACATTGACGGGGCATACGCACACACAATAGG
>DAIDAB010000249.1 GCA_027310845.1 bacterium
GTTGAGACTACGACGGTATCTGATCGTCTTCGATCCCCTAACTTTCGTTCTTGATCAAAGAAGATATCCTTGGTGAATGCTTTCGCATAGGTTCGTCTTTAACGGGTCCATGCATTTCACCGCTGACCGTTAAATACGAGCACCCCCAACTATCCCTATCAATCATTACTTTGTTTCTCAGAGCCAACAAAATAGAAACTAAATCCTATCTTATTATTCCATGCTAACGCGTTCAAGCTGTAAAGCCTGCTTTGAGCACTTTGTTTTTCTCACAGTAAAAGAGGCAGATTATGCAACCAACCCAATGAAGGGCAGAGACACTTTCTACCAGGAAGATTCTAGAATTCGTCGCGACGTTCTACGAGAGAACGGGACAAATTCACAGAACCAAATGTTCGACTACGAGCCTTTTAACTGCAACAACTTTAATATACGCTATTGGAGCTGGTATTACCGCGGCTGCTGGCACCAGACTTGCCCTCCAATTGATCCTTGTTAAGGATTTTAGGTTGTACTCATTCCAATTACCAGATCTAAAAAGATCCGGTATTGTTATTTCTTGTCACTACCTCCCCGTGTCGGGATTGGGTAATTTACGCGCCTGCTGCCTTCCTTGGAAGTGGTAGCCATTTCTCAGGCTCCCTCTCCGGAATCAGACCCTAATCCTCCGTCACCCGTCTACGCCATGTTAGTCCACTACACTAACATCACAGCTGATAGGGCAGAAATTTGAATGACCCATCGCCGGTACGAAACCACTGCGATTAGCAAAATTACTATGACTCAGCTAAATCCTGCAAGCAGGGTTGGCTCTTGATCTAATAAGTCCACGGCTTCCGAAGTCACCGCTTCTGGGCATGTATTAGCTCTAGAATTACTACGGTTATCCATGTAGTAGGTTTACCATCAAATAAACTATAACTGATATAATGAGCTTTCCGCAGTTTCACAGTATAAATGCTTATACTTAGACTTGCATGGCTTAATCTTTGAGACAAGCATATGACTACTGGCAGGATCAACCAGGTAAGTATGTTCGATAAC
>DAIDAB010000024.1:0-10866 GCA_027310845.1 bacterium
TTCTAATATTATTTCTTCCTGAGCTTCCAGTTTTGATTCTGCAAGACAATCCTATCCTTGCTTTGATTTTGAGTGGCGTGATATCACTTGCACTAATCGTTATCGCAGCGGTCATGCGCTATCGAATAGATTTGAAGTACAAGCAGGTGAGCGCCTCAAGAAGGGACTACATAAGATCCTACCTAGGATTCCTATTCATCGGGCTCGTCGCGCCGATCATCGTTTCGGTATTTGATCTTGCGCCCAGTTTCGGATACCTGACGATAGTCTACATAGACTTAGCTTTGTTGCTTCTATTTGTCTTTCTCGCCTTTTTTCCAAGGGCGTTCATGCTTGGAAGGCGGGCTACTCCTATCACTGATGAAACTATTCTTGACTCTTTCCAAGCACTCGCTGCGAAAATGGGAGTGCATAATGTGAGGCTCTTCTCGATTGACTGGAAGAATTTCAAAATAGCCAACGCTTTCCAGACTGGACCTAGCAGATTCTCAGTGTTCATCTCCAACTACTTGCTAGAGACCTTGACTCCAGAGGAAACAAACGCTGTTATGGCTCATGAACTCGCCCATGCAAAAATGAGGCATGTGGCAAAGAATGCCGTACTCTCAATCGGAATGTCGCTCATTGGAATCAACATCCTCCTTGTTGTTGTCGTTGCTCCTGAAATCTCGATAACCATGACTGTAGCTCTTCTTGCTGCAGCTTTTCTGTGCGTTTTCGGGATGATGCCGATTCTGATGCGACTCAGGAGAAGATACGAGTATGCCGCCGACGAAATCGCCGTCAAGACTCTGGGTAATGCGGCTCCAGTCGTCAGCATGCTAGTGAAGCTGACGCAGCTAAATCTGATGCCTACGAATCCTAAGCGAAATTGGGGAGGGACACATCCAACGCTTACCAAGCGGATAGAGAGAATAGAAAGGACACAATCTCAAATGAATCTCAACTGAGGCTCTAATTTCGTCACCATTTCTAAAGAGACCAACAAGAGAAGATGAATCGACACGCCGCGCATCAAGCTCGAGCTATTCTACGACAAGATGACCGACCATATTGCCGAGACGATAAGAGAGTGTGAGAAGCTGGCAACAAGTGAAAAACTAGATTTCTCCAGTCACCCGACTCAAGAGATTGATGAAGGGAAAAAGTCAGAAATCACAAACAAAATCCACTCAATCATCCCTCAAAAGAGAGGAGCAATAGTCACCTCACGCGGGACACCTTTGCCTCTTTCGGGAAGAAAGAAACTCAATCTGGGAAATACCCCGATACTCATTGTAGAAGACGAGGAAAGACCAACGTACGTTTTCCCGTGCAGGCTAGGCGAAACATACTATGATGTGAACGCTGGGCTCGCTCACCTTCGAGCCAACCTTCCAGATCTGCCTCCGCTTTCAGGCATGAACGAGAAAGATCTGTCCGAAATCATAGTCAAGAATCCTGAAATACTGGAGAACGGCTTGCGAGGGCCCAGGCTGGAGCTCGATTCAGGCGCAGGGATAGTTGACATTGTCCTCATTGACAAGAATGAAAGACACGTACTCATCGAAGTTGAACGAGAGGCTGACGACGCGCCTCTTGGGCAAATAATTCGGCTCTGCGCTGCCTATGAAAAGAAGTACTCCCTCCCAACTGGTTCGGTCAGAGGGATGATTGCGTGCATGCGTGCAAGGGGGTTTATCCAAGATGCTGCAAGAAGAGCTGATATTGAAATCAAGATTATCAATACCAATGAAAAGTAGCGCGATTGGGATCTACTGTCGAGTATAAAGCTCGTAGGTAAATAGGAATTTTTTTCAATGAGATAGAGGGAGTACTCGCGTTTTTCGAATTGGCCTCAGTGGAGCCATCTATTGAGCTTATCATTGCTGCACTGTTAGGAATTATGGTGCTGGCATCTTTCCTGAGCATACGTGCTAAACTGCCGTATACCCTAGTCCTAGTTTTTCTGGGAATCGCGCTTGCTGGCTCATCGATTTCTCTATTCTTTCAGGGCGGGCCAATTTACAAGACCTTCATCCAGAACGGATTGCTTGTTGGGGTGGTCGTTCCTCCTCTTATATTCGAAGCTATGCTGCACATACAATCTTCCGATCTCAAAGCGGTCATTAGGCCCTCGATAGCGCTCGCTACAATTGGTGTGGTAATTGCGACTGTCGTCGGGGGAGTGGTGCTCTGGCAGATTGTCGGACTTTCGCCAGTTGTTTCTTTCCTTTTCGCAGCAATAATCGCGCCCACTGATGCGGCTACAGTACTTGAAGTGTTCAAGCGCGCGAGAGTGCCATCGAAGCTTCGGGCGCTTATGGACACGGAGGCTGCATTTAACGATGCTACTGCGGTAGTCGTTTTCACAATAATACTTGCATCCATCGAGGTTTCAAAAGTCTCCCTTCTTTCTTCGCTCGCGAGCTTTGGACTCACCGTGGGAGGAGGTCTTGCTGTAGGATTAGGAATTGGGTTCTTGGGAGAAATCACGACCAGCTTGATTTCAGATAGAACGTCGGAGACTATACTCACAATTGCCGCCGTGTATGGTTCTTATGCGCTGGCGGCCGCACTGGGATTCTCGGGCCTCATAGCTGTTGCAGTAGCCGGCCTCTATTTTGGAAATTTCACAGTAAGAACTACTATGGCGCCAGCAACCCGGGAATCCGTGATAGTTTTTTGGGAGATTGCTGCTTTCCTTGCGAACTCTATTGCCTTCCTATCGATCGGCCTGAGCACGAGCGCATTCTCGTTTACTGTGAAGGCAGTTTACAGTATAGGGGTCGCACTGGTTGCCGTTACTATTGCAAGGGCGGCTTCGGTGTATCCTATACTTTGGTTTTTCAATAGACTTGGCTCTAGTATCCCTCTCAAATGGAGGAACGTCGCAATGCTAGGGGGAATGCGGGGCGCGCTCTCAATAGCTCTTGCCGCTTCACTCACAGCGAGCGCTGTGGTCAGTCTCACAGACGAAACAAACATACAGACCATGGTCCTTGGAGTAGCATTTCTCTCCCTTAGCGTTCAGGCTGCATTCATGTTCAGGTATATTCGAAGCCGATTCCCAGAGGAACAGGCAAAGCAAGTAGAAAAATTCAATGTTCGCCTTTCAAAAGCCGTTGCAGCAATAGAATCGCTACTGAAACTCAAAGAACAGGGGAAGGTCTCTGATGAAGAATTCGCAGCAGAACTAGAAAGGGACAAAGATGAACTCACTGATGTCATCGGTGACATGCAGTCGATGCTAGGTGCGACAGAAATAATGAAAGCAAGAGCATCTGGTCTCTATTCCGCCCTCATGGCGCTTCCGAGATCTAGGGCAATGAACGTTCTCAAGAGCAATAAGATGGAAACTCCAATACAGAGCATGATAGAAAGCGCTGGGGCAGACGCAAACCAAGACCCGAACAGTAACGAGAACGCGCAGAAAGACCAAGAGGCCGAATCCGGAAAATAATGGGCTATCTCTTCAAAGTTGCCTTAACTTGTGGCTTGAGTTTGGACATTTGGCGTCTTTGGTGCGTTTCTCTCCCAGTAAAATTCGCCAAAAAGTAGCACGAGTATCAGTAACGCAATAAAGTAATTGTATGGAGATTCCGTCACGTATCCTGCGACGGGGATCTCGAACACTACCTTCCCAACATACATTGACGAGTTGATGTCCTCATCTATGTAGGGAATAGATCCTGGGTTGTTGTCTCCCTTCGTCGTGACGATTCTTTGTCCGTTCACTATGTCTATTGATACGATACGGTGGATCACATAACACGGCACGAGTGCCTCACTCGTGAGGGAGGGGGTGGGGCCGCTATCACATTGGTTGTTTATTGCTAGGAGAGGAACAAACACAATCACATCTCCAATCTTGAGTTGGTCGAATGGTACTTTATCAATCACAGCCACCGATCCGGCAAGTATTGTTGGTTGCATGCTGGTGCCGGTGACTATGGTGAAAGGAAGAGATTCATTTGTGAAATACGAGATAGCACCATATCCAATTATCACAGCAAGAATCGGAGTTAAGTACACAAGATACTTGAGGTAGCGCAGTCTGCCTTTTTTCTTGAGATTCGATTGTACAGACATGACTTATTTTCACTGGGGTTGCTTGGCGGTATCAGATCAATTGGGACATCTATTGGTAAACGCTATGTGCTTCTCTGCCTAACTTGCTCAAATTCGCGTATTTCTGAATATTGGAGAGCCAATATGGCAATAGTAGAACCGATGACTGTGACAACGAGATAACATTAATTGCGAATTCGACTCCTAAATAGATTTGAATCCCTTCCGTCTTTATATATTCTCAGGAATCAGACATTCCTGCCTTGGAATCAGAAGACCCTTTCAACAATGCGCTGGCTCAGCTTGCATCGATCACAGACATTGTCTCAATAGATCCAGAATATTATGAGATGCTAAAGAGTCCAAGACGGGAAGTAATTGTCTCATTGCCACTGAAACTTGTAAACGGGGACACAGTCACCTACACTGGATACAGGGTTCAGCACAACAACGCGCGAGGGCCGTACAAAGGCGGTATCAGGTATCACCAAAACGTTACATTGAGCGAGGTGAAAGCGCTCTCGATGTGGATGACTTGGAAGTCGGCAATTATCGACATTCCGTTCGGAGGTGCAAAGGGTGGCATCACAGTAGAACCCAAGAAATTGAGCCACGATGATCTTGAAAGACTCACCAGAAAGTATGTGGACGCTATCGAGCGGGACATTGGGCCTGAGATAGACATCCCAGCACCTGACTTGAATACAAACCCACAAACAATGGCCTGGATAATGAACGAGTATTCCCGACTAAAAGGCCACAACGTCCCTGCGGTCGTGACTGGAAAGCCTGTGGAGGTTGGCGGTTCAGAGGGAAGAAATGCCGCAACAGGCAGAGGAGTCGCGATTTGCGTGAGAGAGGCGGTCAAAAAGTTCCTGAAGAAAGATATGAAAGATGTGACCGTTGCAGTGCAAGGTTTTGGAAACGTTGGTACAAACACCGCGCGATATCTAATGGAGATGGGCGCGAAAATCGTAGCCCTGAGTGATGTGGTCGGCGGTGCAAGAAGTGTAAACCCCAAGGGCTATTTCGATCAGAAGTTTGATGACCTTCTTGCAGAATCAAACAAGATAGGTTCGATCAGCAATGTAAAGGGAGTTGAGCAGATATCAAACGAAGAAGTCCTCGAATCTGAAGCTGACGTTCTTGTTCCCTCAGCGCTTGAGAATCAACTTACGGAGCAAAACGCACACAAAATCAGAGCATCTCTAGTGGTGGAAGCTGCAAATGGTCCTACAACTCCAATGGCTGACAAGACCCTCCAGCGAAAGGGAATCAGACTCGTACCGGATATTCTCGCCAATTCGGGTGGCGTCTTGGTATCCTATTTCGAATGGGTGCAGAACTTGAACAGAGATCATTGGACAGAGAAAGCAGTGAACGAAAGGCTTGAGGCAAAGATGACAAAGGCGTTCTATGAAGTACTGGATTATTCTGAAAAGCACAACATCGACATGAGGCGGGCAGCCCTCGTGCTCGCAGTGGAGCGTGTCGCTGCCGCAATGAAGCTCAGTGGCTGGCACTGAGAAAAAAGCCACAGGTATGCGAACACTCTAAGACCTTCTCGACTTTGGATCTTCATGTATTTCTTGATCTGCTCATTCCTTCCAGCCAGGGGTTCTGCTCCAAAAGAGATGTGAAGATTCGTGACAATAGTGACTATGAATGAGGTTGAACCCATCGCCCCAAGATAATTTGGGAGCAAATGGATTGTATCCCTGCGCAATTGAACGCATATTCTGTCACGAGCTTCGGGGCTAGGCCGACCATTCTGAAGGAATTGACCTCCTTTCGAGAGAAGAGAATTTCAATGGGCGGCTTCTTGCTCGAGTTTTCGTTCCGACTGCGAAGCGCTCTCACTTTTAGCAAATTTGTTCGCTTGCCTGATCGCGTTTCCGAAGGCATAGAAGAGTCCAAAGATGAAAAGCGCGATGACAATTCCTCCAGTATAGTATTGGACAGAAGCAAAGCGAGTCGTAGTATAGAGCAATGCAAAAGATCCAAGTAGGAAAAGGCCAAGTCCCGCGGCGGTATTCAATTACCTCTTCAACGCTGAAAAGCCCCTGGACATGTCTTAATAAACGATATTGGGCTCCAAGGAATATCTAGAGTTACTGATTGTTTAGTCGAACATACTTCCTATCAAGGTAGAGTAGAGGAGGCTTGTTCTCGTAAGAGATATCGATTGCCTCTCCAAGAAAGATCGTGTGGTCTCCGCCTGGGATGATCTCGACCCTTTTGCAGTCTATATGGCCTATGCAGCCGCGGATGACAGGACTGCCATTCTTTCCGATGAAATAATCAAGATTTTGAAACCTGCCTGCCTCTCCCATAAGAGAGAATTTTTCAGAGATGCTTTGTTGATCTTCAGACAGAATGTTTACACAATATCTCTTTGATTTGGCGAAGAGGTCCCTTGCCGTACTCTCATTTCTGATGCAGATTAGCACGAGCGGCGGCTCTAGCGATACGGAAGTGAAAGCAGTGACAGTAAGCCCGAAAAGCTCTCCATTGTCCAGAGCGCTTGTCACTACAGTGACTGCGCTTGCGAAATAGCGCATGACATTCCGCAGATCTGGACGAGCTGTGTTTCCAAAATCCCCCTGCAAATGGTTCTCTAAAGAAATTTGTGCCTTGGCTTTGTTTTTATTTGTATAGGTGCTTGCGGTATTGCATGTTCCACAAAAGAAGCTTTTGAAGACGGCTGCCTATACAAGAAAGCTGAGAAAATCCATCCCGTAGATCAAGATAAGCGCGAAGGCTATCAGAAAAACAGCTATCGCAAATGCGATCCAAAACTTGTCCTTTTTGCTGAGCTTGTCTTCTGACTTTCTTCTTGAATCCATTTCCCGCGGTCTGAGCATTACAACTGCTGCCATTTTTACCTTCATAAACAGGCTGCAATTAAGTGGTATCATGGCAAAGAATCCGTATCTCTTTCCTCCAAAGAGGGAAAGGGGCCTCTCAAAGGCTGGTTACACGGTCGCGGGCTATCCTTTTGCAAGGTTCGGCATACCAACAATACTCCATGCAAAGAAGGCCAGGCTGACAAACAGTGGATGGAAGGAGATCGATATTGACTGCGGAGGGCTAATGAAAGCGGTCAAGCTATGGGTGAACGACCTTCCGAACGGATATGAAGTCGTGATTGCTCTTGAATGCCAGGAATGTAAGTACACCGACGCGATCAGAATCCCGTATTCCGGTCACAAGCAACTTTTCAACAGCACTTCAAACAGAACTTGGACATTAAGAGATAGCTCATCCCACTGATGCTCTCTCAAGCATTTTTTGTGCAACGATGGAAAAATCATCTGTTTCTATTGACAGGTCTGCTACTCTTTTCACAATTTCATGTCTTGAGTTCAGAGCAATCGAAAAGCCGACAGCCCTAAATGTTGGAATGTCGTTGGGCCCGTCTCCTACGTGCATACACTCCCTCGGATTGATTCCATTTGACTTGCAATATTGCTCAAGGTACTCAATTTTGTTCTCGGGTATGCTGTTCATTCTCACTATCTTGTCACTTACGATCTCCACAACCTTGCTAATCGAAGTGTCTATTCCGAATTCTCTTTCAAAGAGAACCTGCAGTGGATTGAAAGTCAGCATTGACACGCGAAGGCCTGCTGTCTTTAGAGAGTGTACTCCTCTTCGAATGTTTCGAAGCATGGGGCCATTGGAAAGAATCTTGAGAATCGGGGTGAGCTCTATTCCTTCGAGGAGCGGTATCTGTAGATAATTGAGCTCCGCCTCTGTGATTTCTCCTTTGCCATACCTTGCATGAGGAATCGCTATTTCTTCGCCTAGAGCGAGTTTTTCCTTCAAGTATAGCACTGAATTGCCTCGGAACATCGTTCCATCGAGATCCAGAGTGACCAATTTGAACCTGCTCAAGATAATACAGCTCACTTTCTCTGTGAACTACTTCCACTCTGGGTGGCTTGTCTAGGTCGTTTAAACGCGCCCATCAAGACTAGTCCTATCACGAAGATGATAACAGCGGCTGCAAGGAACAATGCTTCTTGATACACATAGAATAGTATGATGCAGACTATCCCAACGATTGCAAGCGCTGGCCTGAGAGTGCTCAATTCATATCTCCAGTTTCGACAGGATCCAGATGCATAATCTCAAATCAGCTACGCTATTATACATTGAACCTTCGGGCCATGGAGTCATGCCATATTGTGCGAAATGTGGCTCAAGCGTGGATCCTAACGCCTTGTTCTGCCCGAGATGTGGCTCGCCAGTGGACATGTCGGCCACACAGCAAACACTGGCACCGCCTCCCTTTACACCAAGCACGTACACGACACCACCAGTTCAGCCCGCTGGAAGGCCAACAGGTGTGACAATACTTGCTATACTTCAGGGAATAGCGGGCCTGGTTCTCTTCCTTGCTTCGCTGGCCTTTTTCGTAATCGGCGCTGCTGGGTCAGCTGTTGCCGGATCTCTTGGAGGAGGTATAACAGGCGCCATTGTTGGAGTTGTCGCCACGGTTGTCGGAGTGGTCTTTCTAATCATCGCATTGATCTCTTTCGCAGTCATGTATGCGTTCTGGACAGGCAAGTCCTGGGGATGGTGGGTGGGTTTGATACTCGCAGTCATTCAGGTTCTCTTGGGAATAATCAGCTTGCCTACGGGGGTCGTATCCCTCGCAATCGGGATAATTATTCTCTACTACCTCACCAGACCACATGTCAAAATCTGGTTCCACGAGGCATAGAACAGACCGCAGGTAAGAAAAGTCCCCAGGAAAAAGACACAAGATACTACTGCCAATCAAAGGCGGCAGTAGTATCGACTTGTTTTAGTTTCTGTACTTTGACGCGATTACTGATACCATCTGTGTTCTGAGCTCTTCGCCAGAGCAGTTCTTCTCCCTGATCGAACGGAGCGATTCAGCAGAACTTTCGTCTGCGAGGACATCTTTGAACCAGCGTTCAAAGTCTCCGTTGTGGCAGTGCTGCTCCAGGACCGGAAGTTCAACCTTTTCAAGATCCTCAAGGAACTCAAGGCCGGACCTCGCGCAGAATTCTGTGTTGGAGAACCTGAACCCTCTTTCGTTGTCAACTATCACTTGAGACTCTGTCTGAGAAACTACATGTTCTCCGCTCTCTTGCACACCTTTGATTTCCGAAAGCTGTGATTGAACCTCTCTTATTTCTGCAGGCTGAGCTTTCTCGACTGATGGCACGCTCTCTTGCGCAACTGTTGCCATTGATTCTGCCACGAGGGCCGATTCGATAGAAGTCTGTGTTGTTTCCGCAGGTGCAGAAACCTCCGGTGCTGTTGCCTTTGTTTCCGCGATTACTGTAGACTCTGCGACTGGCTCAGCTATTGCCTGAACCACTTCCGGGGCTGTTGAGGGCTCGGTTGCGACAACTGCCTCACTTATTTGGGTGGGGGGTGCAGTTTCAACCACTGGTGCCTCTACCACTGGTTCAGGAGCTGGGACGACAGCTTCTGCAATCGGTACAGGTGCAGGTTCTGCAGTCGCAACAGGTCCCATTGATACCTGTGCTGGCTCGGGAGCAGCTTGGTACTGCGCTGGTGCTGGCGCCTCAGAATGCACCGAAACCCCAGAGATCAATTCCCTCAGCAGAGACATCTTTGATGTTAGTTCGTCGAAATCAGAACGCGGGACTGAATTTGAAAGGGTTTGCTCGAGCTCCGAGATGCGCGAAAGGGCACCGCTGTACTGCTCATTTGTGACCATCTGTTGCAATTCCGATTGAAGCTCTTCGTATTTTGAGTTTGGAACTGAGCTTGCAAGTGTAGCTTCGAGCTCGGATATCCTTTTGTTTGCCGCCTCTAGATCTGACCTTGGAACCGACTGTGCTAAGGCAGCTTGGATCTCTTCGAATTTTGCCTTTGGCACAGAGTCTGACACTGTTGTCTCAAGCTCGATGATTCTCTGTCTCGCAGCTTCGGACTCGCCTTTCATTTGTTCGAGTGAGCCGTGCAGTTCGATGAAACTTACTCTTGAGACAGAATTCGAGAGTGTGTCTTCTAATTCAGCGATCCTCTGTCGCGATGCCTCAAGCTCTGTCTTAGGGACAGTCTGTTCGAACGCCTTCTGAAGCTCCTCGAAGCTTGCTGTTGGAACCGAGTTGGATATGGCGCTTTCAAGCTCTGCAATCTTCAGCTTTGCTGTTTCAAATTCACTCTTGGGGACTGTCTGCTCGAAAGATCTTTGCAGTTCTTCAAAGCTTACTTTTGGCACGGAATTTGAGATGACGCTTTCAAGCTCTGCAATCTTTGTCTGTCCTGCATCGAACTGTTCCTTCGAGACCATTTGCTCAATCATTTTCTGCGCCGCTTCATACTGATCTTTTGGGACGGAATTCGCAAGGGCGCTCTCAATCTCAGAAATTCTTGCCTTTTCAGATTCAATTTGTGAGGCTACTTGCTGAAGATTATTCTGGAGTTCCTCATAGGTTGACTTGGGCACTGAGGCTGAAAGTGAGGTCTCGAGTTCGGCGATTCTTGCAGTCGCGATCTCATACTCGTTCTTAGGAATCATGTGTTCTAGGCGAGATTGAATCTCTTCAAACTTGGATTTTGGAACTAGGTCGGCAATCTGTGTCTCAAGAGCCGCATATTGTGCTCTTGGCACAGAGATTGAGATCTGTTCCTCCAGCTCCTTGGTCTTTGACTGCAAAGCATCGTATTCCGACTTGGCTACCATGTTCTGGGTTATCGCCTCAAGATCCTGCACTCTTGATTTGACTTCGGAATAGATCTTGAAAGGCACAGTCGTCTCTGTCATCTTTGCTGAGAATCCCTCAATCAATTTGCTTTGGCTAGAGA
>DAIDAB010000024.1:10876-17654 GCA_027310845.1 bacterium
GGCTGAAATTTGACTTGTGAGAGCATTCAACCTTCCTCCCAGAGTCTCCGTTTCCTCAAGCGCTTTCTTTGTTCGCCCAAGATCCGCGCTCAGATTGTCTATCGCAGCCTGCATCTTTGTCACCATTTCTTGGTGAGTCTTCTTTGGGACCGACTGTTGCAGCTGCGCTTCCAAAGACCTACAAGTCATTACTAATCTACGTACTTCGCTAGTTATCTCTTCTGCCCTGCTCAATTTCTCGAACACACTCTTATTGTGGCGTATTGTGTTGCGTGATTCTCTCGAAACTCTATCTAATGGACAGGGTCAACTGTTGTTAACCACAAGCTCTAACGGTTGCGCATTGTGGGCGTTTCTAGGAATGTAGTATGAGTAGCTATTGCTTTTGGAATAGAGAGTGCGGCTATTTTAGAGCGGGTCCGCAATCTGTCTGATTTACGTCAATCGGATGGCTTGATCTCGGCGATTGGGGGAGACCTCAGGCCGCAGAGGCCGAGACTTCGTAGCTCTCAACATCCTTTAGCCCCAAATCAGAACAGCGCTGGCAATCGTCGCATTCGCAATCTATGTCACAGCAGTTTGCAGAGCATGATCTTTCTTCGTATTCATCCTCATCGTCTTCGTATTCATCTTCTGATTCTGTTGGAGTCTTGTCAAAATAACGGAGCCCATACTTATTATCTACACTTTGGCTCATTGATGCGGCTCTAATCATCTAATCTGATCTCCGGTACGAAATCTTACCATTGAAAATAGGGAATCTGGGCTCTATTTGTCGGTTTAGTATTGATTAACATGTTTTCAAAGATTCGTATTAAGTTGTCATTCTCCGTTGAACAAAGCTTCAGTTCGGAGAGGAATGAACTGGCTGTCGAAAGTGCTTCCTTTGGATCATAAGCTTTTGGTTTAAGTTTTACGTTAGGGCGATTAGTTCAAGCGCCTGAAGATCCAGCTTCTGATTGCTTGATGTGCATGTTACCGGAGCAGTCTTTAACATGAGATTCGATTATTCTTGCGTCGATTGCCAAACCGCATCTTGGGCATATTACATAATGCAATCTCGAATTCTCCCCAGTCCGCATTCCCACCTGTATAGGGGAAGATACGACAATCAGAAGATATTATGTGTGGTTTATACTATTTACTTGCCGCTACTCATAAGGCTGACCGCAAGCCCGATCACTGCAAGACATGTGCCCACTCCTACCACTATCGAAGGAACTGCCATGTTTGCAGACGGGAAAAAAAGTACGTACATAACCACTGCGAATATTACGACTCCAATAGCAACGAATGCTCCACCGAGTGTGTATTGGCTCAAGATTGCCCTCAGTACGGGTGTCAAATAACGATTGGATTTATACTTTAAGGCAAAGCCACTCCTGAAAAGTGAATTTTTCATGCAATAGAACTGAAATCAGCCTTGGGAGCAATTCCGCAAGGGGATTTTTGTCTCAGGCAAAGTCGGATAACTGAACGGTCGCTATGGAAAAATACCGGCCACGTCTCCCCGCTGACACCTATGAGAAAAACGAACCGGAAGGAGGCTTGGAAGAGAATTCTCCCTCACGTGTCGCCGATATACCAGACTTCCGTTTATGACTATCCGGATCTAGACTCACTCGATGACTATTACAACGGGCTGATTCCAGGCGGCCACATCTACAGCCGAAACGGTCTCCCCAACTCAGAGGATCTTGCAACGCAAGTGGCAGGATTCGAAGGAGCAGAGGCCGGGATTGTCTGCTCCTCAGGCATGGCAGCCATATCCGTGTTGCTGCTTGCAAACCTGACACAGGGTGGTCATATAGTCGCATCTTCAGATCTGTACGGAGGCACGACTGTGTTGTTGAATGAGGAGCTCAAGAGGTTCGGAGCAAACACAACACTTGTCGACGCTGAAGATTTGGTTCTGGTCGAACGTGAAGTCCGCTTAAAAAAACCAAAGGTGTTGTTGGTCGAAACAATATCCAATCCGACAATGAAAGTATGCGACATTGCTGAGCTATCCAGAATAGCTCATACGAATGGCGCGACGCTCGCCGTGGACAACACCTTTGCCACGCCATTTGTGGCAAAGCCAATTGATATTGGAGCAGATATCGTGATGCACAGTGGCACGAAATTCCTGGGTGGGCACAGTGACCTCACTCTTGGAGTTCTTTGCGGCGAAGCAAAGCCCATCAGGAGAATGTCACAGTTTTCGACGCGCTTCGGCACAATTGCAGGTCCGTTCGATTGCTGGCTTGCCACGAGAAGCCTTTCCACATGGAGGGTTCGCATGCTAAATTCATGCAGCAATGCATCGAAACTTGCGGAGTGATGCCGTATCTAGAGTCTATTATCCAGGGTTGGCCTCAAACTCAAGTCACTTTGTCGCAGGGAAGACTTTCTCAAGCGGGCTATACGGCGGAATGCTTTCATTCGATCTCCGAGGAGGGCTAAAGTCGGCGAACAGTTTTATCAAGTCGCTGACACACGTCACCCTGACTCCTTCACTAGGGGGAGTCAAGACAACTGTCTCCCATCCGAGAAAGACTTCTCACAGACACATCACAAAATCGCAGATGAAGACAAGTGGGATAACCGACTCGATGATAAGGATGTCTGTGGGAATTGAAGACTACAACGAGATCGAAAGTGATATCGCGAACGCTCTAAATGCGATTGCTTAGGATTTCCTTGACATGCTCACCCGGTCAAAACTCACGGCCGGGAGACTCGGGGGCCCAGCGTCGTAGATTCTAACGAATGGACCACCTCTCACTAGGTCTCCAACTACTACTGTCCCCGAAGAACTGCAAAGATCAGAATAGTACACATTTCCGTCGCCCATGACGACGATAGCGCCATGTACCCTCGAGGGAATGATTCCCACTCGTGGGTTATAGTCTCCAAGCTCGACTTCAAGGTTTCTTTCCACAACCCATGCAATCAACTTCGAGTCCTGCGGCTGTCTTCTTCCAATGATGCAGGTTCCCCTCTCGCCTAGTTCAATGCCTTGATCAGACCCTTTCAGCAACCTCTTCGAATCATAGTAGTAAACTACACAGTTCCTGCCAACTATGAGCACCACAGGATCAACAGTCCCACTTAGCTTTATGGGCTCGTTGATTGTAATGACGCCTCTGCCATATTGCTGTGTATACGTGTCGTGCGCGTGCTCAAAATTGGGATTCGATGCACAGAGTTTCTCGACAGCTTGCCCTATTTCTCGCTTGATGTCTGTCGTTTGAAGAGATTGGGTTTCCAAATCCGCCCACTAAGGGAGTATCAGAGATATTAACTCATTGGCAGAAACCAAAGCAGTTCGTTATCTGTCTCTTTTTCAGTCAAAATCGCGTCGAAAGCTTTTACAAGAACATGCACAAAGCAGATTCTTCAGCGGAATAATCTACGCGTAGCTTCAACACTAAATATTTCGGCTAAGGATTGAAGGCGAAATTTGAAAAACAGAATCGATGTCGCGGTTCTCGGCGCAACTGGCAAAGTGGGTCAGGAATATCTCGAGATGCTGAAAGATCACCCTTGGTTTCGTGTAGTTGCCGCTACAGGAAACACGAAGGTGGGGATGAAACTGGGAGATATCATTCCAGGCCTTCCAACGGGAGCTAGATCTGTCGAGATTACAGAGTCCGATCCCAACAAAGTGGAGGCTGATCTTGTATTCTCTCCCCTACCTACTTCTGTGGCAAGAGAGACGGAGACTGCGTTTGCAAAGGCTGGTTTCAGAGTAATAACTGATGCTTCGCCTCATAGGATGGATGAAGATGTCCCTCTAATGATACCCGAGGTTAACCCAGAGCACCTTGATATGATCGCTGACAGGTTCTCAAAGAGGAATAAAAGCGGATTCATCGTGGCGACGCCAAACTGCACGACAATCGGACTCGCAATGACCCTCAAGCCTCTAAATGATTCATTCGGTGTCAAGAAAGTCGTTATGACTTCGTTTCAAGCACTCTCAGGCGCAGGTTATCCTGGTGTTGCATCGCTTGACATTCAGGAGAATGTGATTCCATTTATTGAAGGCGAGGAGGAAAAAGTCGCCGCAGAGACAAACAAACTCCTTGGCACACTTGGTGAGAAAAGAGTTGATTCCGCCGGAATCTCGGTTTTCAGTTCATGCAACAGAGTTGCGGTGATAGATGGGCATCTTGAGTCGGTGTACCTAGAATCTAGCAAACCAATCGAAGATCCAAAAGAGGTATTTGAGTCCTTCATGGGTGTTCCTCAGAAATTGAAGCTGCCATCAGCGCCGGAAAGACCAATAATTGTTCGTGAAGAAAAAGATAGGCCCCAGCCACGGCTAGACAGGATGGCAGGAAAAGGAATGAGCACAGTTGTGGGTAGGCTGAGGCAGGTGCAAGGCAAGAGAACTCTTCAGTACCATCTCCTCAGTCACAACACGATACGGGGTGCGGCCGGCGGTGCGATTCTTACAGCGGAACTCTTGGTAAGCAAGTTTGAGCTCGCAGGATAGCTTGCGTTTGGATTGAATTAGCATGCGCGCTTCCAAGAAGACAAGCTCACGCCCAAAGCTCAGATCAAAGAAGGATGGTTATGCCCTCCGATGCTTTGCATGTAAGGAAACGTACGCAATAGACGATTATGGCAAGTTCTATCGATGCAAAGCCTGTGGCAACCTCCTTGAAGTCAAGAGAACTGGAGGATTAAAGAAGACAAGAGATGCAGGATCGAGGCTTGGCGTATGGAAGTATCTTGATCTGATTCCGCTGTGGAATGAGAAGAACATCATATCACTTTCAGAGGGGGGAACAAATCTTGTTGAATGCAAGAACCTTGCGAACCTGCTTGGACTCAAATCTCTATATGTCAAGTTTGAAGGTCAGAATCCCACCGGATCCTTCAAAGACAGAGGGATGACAGTCGGAATATCAAAGGCTGTAGAACTTGGATTCAACACCGTGATGTGCGCTTCCACAGGAAACACTTCAGCATCACTAGCTGCATACAGCGCACGCGCGAATCTCCATTGCATCGTTCTAGTCCCCAAAGGAAAGATAGCTATGGGTAAGATAGCGCAAGCGATAGCTTACGGCGCCGAGATAATTCAGGTTGACGGGAATTTTGATGATTCCCTGCGGGTTGCGAGTGAGATTTGCGAGTCAAATCATGAGATACTTCTTCTAAACTCGCTCAATCCCTTCAGAATTGAGGGCCAGAAGACCACGTCATTTGAGCTAGTCGAACAGCTTTCAGGGCGTATTCCTGACTACGTGGTTCTGCCCGTCGGAAATGGAGGAAACATCACTTCGATCTGGAAAGGCTTCTCTGAAATCCTCGAAAATGGACTAGAGGATATTGTTGGACCTCACAGAGGCTCAAAGGCCCCGAGGATAATCGGTGTCCAAGCAGAAGGGGCGGCTCCTATTGCCAGAGCCTTCATGGCAGGACGATTTGATTCAATACACCCAGTAATGAATCCCCACACAGAAGCGTCAGCGATCAACATTGGTTCGCCTGTCAGCTGGATGAAAGCGCTTGCCGCTATACGCGATTCCAGAGGGTCTGCAGATTACGTCTCTGACGAGGAGATATTCACTGCTCAAAAGTTGCTGGCATCAAAGGAGGGTCTCTTTGTAGAACCTGCCTCTGCAACGCCAATCGCCTATCTTTCGAAGATTGCGAGGATAGGAGAGAGATCGAATGAATATGAAAGAATCAAGACCTCAACAGTTGTGTGCATTACTACAGGAAACGGCCTCAAGGACCCGAATGCACTGTTGAAGGATGTCTCTCCTGCAAGCCTTAGGACAATACCTGCAGACGCCAAATCTCTTGAAACAGTCCTAGTGAATAACTGAGTTCCGACTTCAAATTACAGTCCATGCAAGAGTCGCCCACCTTATTGATTGCGGCCAGTTTCGGAATGTATCGTATCAGAGAAAAGAGCTTGATAGTAGTAATGTTCTTGACTTTTAGCATATTGCGAACAAATATGATCGCTGAGATTTCTTTTTCACTCGACAAATGCCTCATACAGATTTGAATCTCTGAGATAACGTGTCACGTTAGAGATTTGGTCAGTGGGGTTGAATCTTTTTTGCGCGAGGTTAGACTTCGGAGCCGCGAAGCAGGCGAAGCTGTTCAAGGCTTCACAGTTTTTACCTGAGATTTTTGTAATGGCAAGCCGGTAGGCTTGGTGTCTCTCAGTCACGAACAGTGCTTTTCTCCAATAAGTAAGATACCCGGAACCCTGCGACTATGACCTGAGAAAATGGAAAGTCTAATGAAGAGCTCTGACGGGAAATTCAGTTGTCAGAAATTGGCCCAAGAAAACCAAAAAGTTTTTGCGGATCATTCAGAAATGACTCAGCTTGAACGAGACATTTTCGAATTTCTTAAAGAGATCAACCCGCAATCGATGTATCGCATGGGGCTTGAGGAGCTGGGATAGAAGATATTCATCAACAGCAAGGAAAACATCGATTATGCACGAAGAAAAGTCAAGGAACTAGAGGAGCGAGTTCCAAAGAACGACATCTTGGCTCAGAAGTATCTTTGCTCCATAGAAAATGTCTTTGAGTGGGATGAACCCGGACCTGACGTCGGAATAGTGTCTGACACTCTTTCAGGTCACCTAGTCAAGGAGGGAGTGAAACCTGCAAGATTCAAGATTCTCCTCGACCAGCTCACATCTTCTATCGAAGCATCCCTGAAAAGATTTCAAGGAAAAGCATATCCGGCGGCAATTAGAATTTTGGCGCAATACCAGGTCATCGGGGCAAACGAGATACTAGACATCCTTCAGAAG
>DAIDAB010000251.1:0-534 GCA_027310845.1 bacterium
GGACCAATATTACTGATCGGAAAAAATTCATCTTTCAGGCATAATTTGTGAATGGTTTATATTATTTCGTTTTGATCTCACTTTTGCATACGTAACAGCAAGGCGGCGCTTGTGATGACAACTTGGTATTGTACCATCGTATGATTCACAGGCCTCCAGTTGCGCATACAAGATGTGGGTATGACCTAACGGTTTTATCTGAAATTTGAAGAAGTGTGTGAATCCACCAATTCCCAATATAATGTGTGAATTAAAAGTCGTACTTCGACAAGGTACTTGAAAAAGTACCGATTAAACGAATCCGGTTGATCCTGCCGGACCTGATTGCTATCGGATTGGTACTAAGCCATGCGAGTAAGTGTAGCAATACACTGCAGACGGCTCAGTAACACGTGGTCAAGCTAACCTATGGACGTGGATAACCTCGGGAAACTGAGAATAAACCGCGATAGATCATGGTGCCTGGAATGGCTCATGGTCCAAATAGTTTACTGCCGTAGGATGCGACTGCGGCCTATCAGTTTGTTGGTGAGG
>DAIDAB010000251.1:632-893 GCA_027310845.1 bacterium
CGAAAGCACGACTGGGTTAGTCCGAGTGATTCCTGCTAAAGGAATCTTTTGCCGGTCCTAAAAGCACCGGTGAATAAGGGGTGGGCAAGTCTGGTGTCAGCCGCCGCGGTAATACCAGCACCTCGAGTGATCAGGACGTTTATTGGGCCTAAAGCATCCGTAGCTGGCTTTGCAAGTCTCCGGTTAAATCAACCTGCTCAACAGATTGGCCGCTGGAGATACTACAAAGCTAGGGAGTGGGAGAGGCAGACGGTATTCGGG
>DAIDAB010000252.1 GCA_027310845.1 bacterium
TTCCAGGTCCGCGTTTTTCGTGACTATTGTCGCGTTCTTCCCGCCCATTTCGGCGATGAAAGGTCGAGGCGAGGTGCTTTGAAACTCAACCAGTGACTTCGAACCAACGTCCCAAGAGCCAGTAAAGACAACGCCCGAAACGTCTTTACTTTCTACGAGCTCCGCGCCGACGCTCGAGCCAGGTCCAGTCACGAAGTTTAGGACGCCGGGTGGGAGCCCTGCCCTTTCCAGAAGCTTGAAGAGCCGGTATGACATGAGCGGAGTGTCAGAGGCAGGTTTCAGGACCACGCAATTTCCCGTGAGCGTCGCGCCTGTCGTCATTCCCGTCGCGATGGCGAGGGGGAAGTTGAACGGTGCGATCACGCTCCAGACCCCGTATGGTTTCAGCACGGACTTTGCATGTTCTCCCCTTTGCAAACTGCCCATCGGCTTTTCAAAGCCTTTGTTTGAGTCGAGCTCTTCTGCATAGTACCTCAGCATGTCGATCGCTTCATCAACATCGCCAACCGACTCGAAGCGGTTCTTCCCGTTTTCAAAGGTCATTTCCGCGGCGAGATTGAATTTGTCAGCAGACATGAAGTCCGCGGCTCTCCTGAAAATGGCAACCCTTGTCTGATAGTTGACCTGGGACCATAC
>DAIDAB010000253.1 GCA_027310845.1 bacterium
GGACCTCGGCCGGAGTAAAGAAGGACTTCGTGTCCGAGCTTTCGGAGCCATCTGATAGAGTGAACAGCCTCCAAGTTCAAAATGCCGTCGTAGTCGCAAATTGTGCCGTCGATGTCCAGCACGAAAGCTTTGTATTTCAAACTTCCATGGCCTGCGTGTGCTGTGTATTTCTGATTAACTCACTTCTGGCGAAGGAGACCCGCGAGCAAGGCAGGTAGTCCAGAGTGCTGTTGCATCCGCAAATCCTTATTTCAGTGACGGTCAAGAAGGGTATAGAGGGCCCGTAGCCTAGTATGGATTAGGGCGTCAGCCTGCGGTTGTACTATTCGTGCGCGGGAGCGCGAGCGGACAGCTGGAGGTCGTGGGTTCAAATCCCACCGGGCCCGCTCACGCTACCTGACCGAGTCCTGCAAACTTTCTTGTCGTGTTAAGAAGTATAACGCTCTTCATTTTTGGGGTGGAGTGAGTTACAAGCGAGAACGAAGGTAATTGGACTATTTTCTGATAGGACACTGTTCAAGGGAAATGAGAAACAAAGTAATGCAGGTGCATCAAAATATGGCCACTATATGGAAAATGAAAAAATCTTCGCCGTTCGCAAA
>DAIDAB010000254.1 GCA_027310845.1 bacterium
TGCGATACTCGTCTGTATCTCTCCGCAGTCTGTCTTTGATGGTTACAAGTTCATCCTTTGTTACATAAAGACCGCAGCCCTTGCAAGCATATCGTTTGGTAGGAGAATCGTAGAAAAGTGAACCCGCGCACTCCGGACACAATTGCTCTGGCATCAAATTGCATATTGGTAATTTCTGTGCATTAATACTTTTCTTGTAGTAAATTGCATGAAGTCAGTTTCCAAGAATTTGTGGAATCGGACACGAAGACCCGACAAAGCAGTTCTTCGCATTAGATTATCCGCTTTCCCATCGACGAAAGAATGAGCTCGACTGCGAGTTCCGCCGTCGAATTCTGCTGGTCAAGTATGGGGTTAACCTCGACAACCTCCAATGACCTCATAACTCCTGCTTCGGACATCATCTCCATCACGAGATGCGCCTCTCTGTATGTTATGCCTCCGCGAACAGGCGTTCCTACGCCTGGCGCGTCGCTTGGGTCAATCACGTCCATGTCGAAGCTCATATGGACTCCTTCCGTGCCCTCTTTGAC
>DAIDAB010000255.1 GCA_027310845.1 bacterium
CTGCTAGTCTCGCGCGGTGTGCCGATGCTGCTGGGCGGGGATGAATTCCGCCGTACCCAGGGCGGCAACAACAATGCCTACTGTCAGGACAACGAAACCAGCTGGCATGACTGGCACTATCTGGAAACGCACCGGGAGATTTTTCGTTTCACCAGCGGCATGATCGCCTTTCGGCGCGCCCATCCGGTTCTGAGCAAGGAACAATTCTATGCGGATGCCGACATAAACTGGGTTGGCGCGCAAGGCGGATTGCCCGACTGGACCAACCCGAAAGCAAAGCAGTTTGCCTGTCTGATTCATGAGGATGAACAGCGCGCTCTTTACCTGATGTTCAACGCAGCCCAAGTTGCGAGCGATTTTTCATTGCCGCCCGCAGCGCAATCTACCCGGTGGCATCTGGCAATTGATACCTCGCACCCAACACCGCAGGACATGTTTGCCGCGGGTGAAGAACCGCTACTGGATTACCCGCAATCCTACCTGCTGACCCCGCGATCCAGCGCGA
>DAIDAB010000025.1:0-258 GCA_027310845.1 bacterium
CCCTGCAAGAAGAGCCAATGAGTGAGAAATACCCTCTTGGGCTCGCCAGCCCTTCGATAAAGAGCAAAAGAGTAGGAGACTTTCTTTGCCACGGAGTTTATACTACAAACAAGAGAATATTGTTAGTGCGTGCGCGCGTCAGAATGCAGTTAATGTACATACCTTTAGTTCTGATCGCCATTGTCCTTCTGGCTTCATTTGTAGCTTTGTCCACCCTCTCCTTACTTCATCTCGGGCGTTTCAATACTTCGTTCTTGT
>DAIDAB010000025.1:268-17367 GCA_027310845.1 bacterium
TAGCAACTCTTGCCATGTGGCACAAAGATTTCTCAAAGGTTCCGATTGAGGAACTGGAAAAGAGAGAAGTGTTCGAGATGGGCAGAGAAGAAATCTCTAGAATTGAAATGAAAAGACATAGGTTCTTTGCTTCTCGTATCGTAATCATATCTAAAACAGGCAAAAGACTCTCTGTCGTATTTGGCGAAACAGAATCATTTGATTACTCAAGGCGCCTCTTCCAATTGTTTGTTCCCGAATTTTGCGTTGATATCTAGGAGAAACCAGTGAGACTGTAACTTCCATAACATCGAATTTGGCATACAAAACTGGAGAATTCCTGCAAGAGCTTGCTTACAAGTACTAGGAGACACTCAAGTAAAATGATCCCATTTTTGAGGCTATGTGAGGAGATCTACGGTTCGATAATCTCTAGAGCATTACCATGGCAAGACACATTGCGGGGCAATGGAGCAATGTCCTCTGAAGCACGTCGGCAAGTTATGGAACAGTATACAACGAATATTTTTTGAACAATTCCAAAAGATCTTCTCTCTTTTTGGAAATATAGCATCGATCACTTTGGAGAGAGTGCTCTATTTGCCGCAAGGTAACCTAAAAGTGCCATTGCCACTGCAAATACTAGTAGATAGACGCCGTCCCACGCGAAAGTCGTGAGCTGGGCAGAAGAAAGAATGCCATTAACCATCAGGAGCCTTGCAGCATCGGTTGCCTTTGTTATCGGGTTGACGTTTGATATTGAAAGCAGCCAGCTTGGAAAACCGCCCTCGGGGAACAGCGCGGTGCTGGTAAACACCAAAGGAAAGGTCGCAAAGTTAACTATCGCAACTAGCGAATCAATGCTTTTCACTGAAAGTGCAAGTGCCGTGAAAACGCATGAAAGCGCAAACGCAAGCAAAGCAAAGGCCCCCATGGCTCCAAGGAAATCAAGCACTCCAAAGCCCCGCCCTAATATGAGGCCATTTGGAAGCACAACTGCAATCAAGAAGGTGAGTAGTGCGAGAGTCATAGCTTTCACCATATTCTGCGCCACTCCAGAGAAGTAGATCGACGCTCTGGAGATCGGAGCAGTCAAGAGGGTATTGAGAAACCCAAGCTGCCTGTCCAAAACGAGATCAATACCGCCGAAAGCCATGTTGAATACCAGAATCAATGAAATTATCCCCGCGGTCAAGTAAGAGATGTATGTGGCTGCGCCTCCAAATGTCTGCGAGAGTATCGAAACCCTGATCTGCTCGAGCTCTGCAGTTGTCAATTGAAAGCCTCCAATGTTGGAAGGAATCAAGCTCGTGGGGTTGAACGAGTTGCCAAAAAGCGCAAGATAGAACACTGCGGTGAAAAGACCAGGGAGCACCGCAGCAGGGTTTCGAATCCATTTGCGAAGCGCCCTTCCAGTTAGAGCAGCAAGGTCGCCGAACAAGTCTAGGTCGCCCTCTCAAGATTTACGTTTTGGATCCATGACTCCTGCACTCCTTCTTCCTCCCTCATCGTCCGGCCTGTCACCTCGAGGAATACCTCATCGAGCGTCGGCTTTGTGAATGAGATCTCGGTGATTTTGAGTCCGCGCTTTGTTACTCCCTCAATTATGGTGGGAAGAGCCCTTTCAGTCCTAGGGATCTTCATCTTGTACACTTGTCCTTCACGGCTCACGTCTGAGACATCTGGAACACTATTGAAAAATTGGGTGAGATCTTCACCATCGCTCAATCCGATTGTTAGCACATCGCCTCCAATTTTTTCCTTTAGATGTGAGGGCGTGTCAGATACTTTGATAACACCATGATCGATTATCGCAATCCTGTCGCAGAGCCCGTCTGCTTCTTCCAAGTAGTGAGTCGTCATGAAAACAGTCAAGCCTCTTTCTTTGTTGAGCCGCCTGATGTAATCCCAGACCTTCGTCCTCGTTTGGATGTCGAGCCCTAGCGTGGGCTCATCCAAGAACATCACCTTTGGGGAGTGGACCAATCCCATTGCCATCTGGAGGCGCCTCCTCATGCCGCCAGAATAGGTTCTCACCCGTCTTTGGGCCGCTTCTTCAAGGTCGAACAGTTTCAAAAGATCCTGAGCCTTCTTTGTCGACTCTGATCTAGGGACATGGTGAAGCCGTGCGGACAAGATCAGGTTCTCGATTCCTTTCAACTCGTCATCCGCGGTGAGTTCTTGTGGGACGACACCGATGCTCTTTCTCACTGAGGAGGACTCTCGCTTTACGTCATAGCCTGCGACTTTAGCCTCTCCTGAAGTGATTGATGCAAGCGTGGTCAGCATCTTGATCGTCGTTGTCTTGCCTGCACCGTTCGGCCCCAGAAAACCGAACACCTCGCCCTCGTCAACCTTGAAGGATACACCCTCGACCGCTCTTGTCCTTGGCGGATAGAGCTTGCTAAGGTTCTCTGCTTGGATAACCGCTGTCACTTTTCTCACCAGTTTTTCCGGCAATCAGACATCATCTCTTGGGTGTATATAGTCTGTTCACGTCAGGTGGTCTCAATTCGTGATTCTGTTCTGTGCGCATATTAGTATTGGGCGCCGAACAGCTGAGGGTACCAACCTGATGCTCCCCGATGTCTCCGCTTTTGGGATGAACTCGATGGAGTTTTGCAAATATATTCTGAGCGAAGCAAAGGTCGCCTGTGCCCCAGGAGTCGCATATCACATTGAAGGCCTCGTGAGAATCTCTCTTGGTAGTGAGAGGATAGAAGAAGCAATAGACAGAGTAGCTCGGGCAATCTCAAAACTACCTTTGAAAAAACTCGCAACCGCTTAAGTTGCTGAGAAACAAATCTTCCTAGTGCCCAAACCGGCAATGCTGCCCTTGGGCTCCTTCTGCCTCCTTACCCCTAAAACTAGGTTAGAGAAAATCAACCAAGACTCTCGCGACTTGCTTAGGCATCTGATCCATCATTGCGACTGCCCCTCCTTTGATTTCTCTTACTTGGCTATTTGGGATATTTTTTGCTAATCGTTTGAGATCTGGGTAAACAAAAGGATCATCTGTGCCGCAAATCAAAAGTGTCGGACACTTGATCTTCTCAAACTTTCCTTCCATATTGTATTCTCTTACAGCCCGGTGACCTTCGACGCCGAATCTTCCTGACTTGAGTGCATCAACCACAAATCTCGTGAGCAGGTCAGGCCTGTGCTTTGGGTAGAAGCTTTTCCTCCCGTTCCAAAGCTCAAGAATATGGCCTCCATCTTCTTCGAGTTCTATCTTGTCTAGCGGATGCCTGCGTTTCATTACTTTTTGTTTTTGTTCATCGATGTAAGGACAGTTGGAGAGCACAAGTTTGTCTATTCGTTTTGGATAGGAGACCGCCATTTCAAAGGCTATGACTGCCCCAGTGTGATGACCCACGAGGCTAAATTTCTCCAAAGCCAGTCTGTCAGCGAAAGAAATTAGGCTTTTTGCATACTCTTGGATTGAGAATTTGACTCGTGGTTTGTATGAATCTCCAAAGCCCGGAGTATCGACTGCTAGTGCTCTCAGTCCGTTCCTGGCTAGAACGGGAATTATTTCGAGAAATTCATCTGATGAGCGTGGAGTCTGATGAAGTAGGAGAACCGGCTTTCCTTTGCCTTGAGTTCTGTAGTGAATCTGTCCCCCGCGAGGTGCTCACAAAGTCGCGCTTGATCAATATTGAAAAGTTTTGAAAATATCGAAGGTTATTTGCTTTGTTCTGCTTGTTGTTTTTCCTCTTCTTCCTTCTCCAGTGAACGGCGGAGAAGCTTTCCAACAGAGGACTTGGGGAGCGAATTTCGAAACTCGAACCTTTTGGGGACCTTGTAGCTCGATAGACGCTCTTTGCAAAACTTTGCAAGCGCTGCCTCATTTTCATCTGATTTCAAAACAACAAAGGCTTTCACAATCTCCCCAAAATGTTCGTCTTTTACTCCAATGACTGCGGCTTCTGACACGTGTTGGTTTTCCATTAACACATGCTCGACTTCGCTGGGCCAGATTTTGTATCCTCCGGAATTGATCGTTTCTTTCTTTCGCCCTATGATGTAGACGCCGTCCTCTGAAACAAAACCCAGGTCACCTGTGAGTAACCAGCCATCGCTTGTAATACTCTTCTTTGTTTCTTCCTCATTTTGCCAATATCCCATCATGACTTGTGGCCCTCTGGCGGCAAGTTCTCCGAGCTCTCCTTTGGGCAAGACTTGATTTTTCTCATCCATTGAAACAACTTGAGTCTGTGAAAGCGGTACCCCGACATAATGCTCTTTGAAAATCCCAAGGGGAGCAACGCAAAGTTGCGGCGAGGCCTCTGTTAATCCCCATCCAACATTGATCGTAATCCCTGTCTTGTCTTTGAAGGCTCTAGAAGTTTCAGGAGAGAGAGCTGCTCCTGAGGAGAAGCAGATTCGAAGTGAAGAAAGATCCCTCTTTTCGAGATCTTGAAATTTTACGAGCGAGTTGAAAATTGTTGGAACGCCAGCAAATGCAGTTATTCTGTATTTTTCGACAAGTTCGATCAGCGCTTGAGGATCAAACTTTCGCAAAATCACAGTGGTTCCTCCATTGAACATGGCACTGTTGACACCACAATTTAGTCCTCCGCTATGAGTCATCGGAAGGATCTGAGCAAAGATTTCTCTTCCCTCCCTCATCCCCCAAGCTTGCGCCAGTGAAGAGAGCACAAAAAGCACGTTATTGTGAGAGAGCATTACGCCCTTTGGTGAACCCGTCGTCCCGCCAGTATAAAGAAGGAAGGCTGGATCAAACGTGGGCGATTTGTAATTCTCTTTGCTTTCGCCAGCATTTTGAATTGGAAGCGATGAGGAGGGCTCTGTGTCTATTACGATGTTATTAATTGGAATATCTTTGGTGAAATCGGACTTGGAAGAACTTGTAACGATAAGGTCGGACTTTGAATTCTCAAGGAAGAACTCTAGTTCACGCTGAGTGGCTCGAAAATCAATAGGAACACAAGTAGCTCCGCACTTTAGTGTCGCGTGCATTGAAACGAGGAATTGCCAACAGTTTGGGAGAAAAAGCAGAACTCGCCGACCTCTAATTTCATATGAAGCAATTTGCCTTGCAAAGCGAGAACTTTGCTCGTTAAGCTCACCATAAGTGAGACTTTTATCACCGTCTATGATGCATAATTTGTCTTGAGAAGCTCTTTCGAGCAGTGAGGTTATGCCTTGCGATTCTTGCATATGGACCAAGTTGCGTGTGTGATCAGAGTTCGTCCATCTGCTCTTTTAAATTCCAAGGCATCTCGGAATATACGTCCTCGAATATCAACTCCTTTGGTGATAGGGGCTTGATTGGCTCTTGCCTTGCTATGCTTTCCGAAATCATTTTTTCGTATTCGTTGTGGAGTTTGAGATCAATTTCATCGCTCCACAATCCCTTTGAAATGAGGAGTGCCTTGAGGAGCCGCAAAGGATCTTTGCCTTCCCACGAGGTTTCGTCCTTTCTGTATCTCTTGGGATCGTCAGCTGTTGAGTGAGGTCCGGCTCTGTGTGTCAGAACCTCGATAAATGTTGGACCGCCACCCCGGCGTGCCTTTTCAAGAGCCTTCCTTGCCACCAAGTATACCGATACGACATCGCTTCCATCGACCCTGATACCTTCAAAGCCGTAAGCTCTTGCCTTGATAGCTAGAGTCTCCGATGCAGTCTGCTTTGCGACTGGGAGTGAGATCGCCCATCCATTATTCCTGCAGACAAATACTATCGGAGCCTTGTAAACGCCGGCAAAATTCATCGCAACATGGAAATCAGAAGATGAGGTTGCTCCATCTCCCATGAAAGTCAGGACCGCAATATTTTTTTTCTTAAGCTTTGAACCCATAGCTAGACCAACAGCCACAGGCAAATAGGCTCCAATTGGAGCTGCGGTCGTGACATCGTTGAGCTGTTTATTGCTCCAACTGTTTGACATCTGCCGACCTTTCAATAGATCATTAGAGTTCCCAAAGAGTTGAGCAAGAACTAGATCCAAAGATAACCCTCTAGCAAGATGCGCACCCAATTCTCTATACGAAGTAAATAGCCAGTCATCCTTTTGGAGTGAAAATACACTAGGAACTACAGCTCCTTCTTCGCCCGTGCAAGGAACATATGGGCCTATCCGTCCCTGCCTTTGTATGCTCATGATCTTTGCATCGAGTGCTCTAGCAAGCAGCATTATCTTGTAGATTCCAACAAGCTTGTCATTTTCCTCAAGCTGCTCTTTTTGCATGGTCATAATCATCCTCTTCTCCGTTCTTACACAGTTCGTCTCTCAACATATGAGAAAATGATATTGCTCATAACAGCTATCATGATTGCAATAAGTATCACAGCATACATTTCTGGAGTAAAAAAGTATCCTTGCGCGTCATCGATGACTTTCCCAAGACCGGAGGTGGGAAGTATTATCTGAGACCCAATGACTCCAATGACGGCGAGGCTGAAACCCTGCTTCAATCCCGAAATTATAGGTCCCGCTGATCCTGGTATTACCACTTTCATGAATGTTTGGAGCGTAGTTGCTCCCATAGATTTGCTAAGTGTGAAGAACTGAATTTCAACCTGCCTTGCCCCAGCTACAGTATTTGCAATGATGGGAAAGAACCCAAGCAAGGCTCCGAATGCAACCGCTGTTGGGGTCCCAAGACCAAATACTAGCCAGAATATTGGAAGGAGTACAAAGTTTGGGACTGCGAGTAAAGTGATTATGATCGGTTCAAGGGTTTCTCCAATAAATTTGAACGATCCGATTAGCATCCCGCCACCTAGACCTACAAATGCTGCGATCACAAAAGCTAACCCTATCTGATATAAGGTCAGGAGAAGTTGCGAATTTGCATCGGCCACTGGTCCAGGAGCTGTTCCAGTGATGAACCTCCATAGCGCCTGGCCCACTTGCAGAGGGGTTGCGACGGAGAATCTATTCGTCGGCTTGATATCGAGGAGAATTTGAGCTATTGCCTGCCATGCAACTAGCCAACACACTATTATTATTGTCCTCCAAGCCCACGTTCTCAAAGTTAACTCATACCTTCTGATTGAAATGTTTAACCACGTCAAAGAAAAACAAGAGAGAATTCACACAAACGCGACTGAATTGGAGTTTGGATACCAAAATTAAAGCGGTGAAAGAGTAAAATGTCCACGCCGGTGATCAGGTTTGAGTCAGTCTCAAAAAAGTTTCTCTCCAAATCTGGTGAAGAGATTCACGCTTTAGACAACTTGAGCTTTGATGTGCAAAGTTCGGAGTTTCTTACTATAATCGGTCCCTCAGGCTGTGGGAAATCCACTGTGCTTTCTCTTATTGCAGGACTTGAGGAGCCAAGCAATGGAACTGTACTTCTAGACGGTGAGCGCGTGACAGGACCAAATCCAGACAAAGTCTCACTGATGTTTCAGGAGCATACTTTGTTCCCTTGGCGAACAATTGAGCGTAACGTCGAATTCGGTCTAGAGCTCAAGGGAGTGCCCAAGGAAGAGAGGAAAAACAGATCGTGGAAGTATCTTTCCCTCGTTGGACTGGGTGGATTCGAAAACAAATTTCCAAAAGAGGTATCTGGAGGCATGAAACAACGAGCATCACTTGCTCGCTCTCTTGTTCTTGAACCTGAAGTCATACTGATGGACGAACCATTTGGGGCACTTGATGAGCAAACTAGGATGATGCTGGGCAACGAGCTGGTTCGAATATGGCTCGAAACTCGGAAGACCATCGTCTTTGTGACTCACAGCATCCAGGAAGCTGCATATCTTTCGGATCGAGTGCTTGTCTTCTCACCGCGCCCTGCGCGGCTAGTGAAAGAAATTATTGTCGATGTTCCGCGACCTAGAGATCTAGCCGACGAGAGGCTGAACGAATCAAAGAAGATCATGCTAGCTGAGCTCTTTGGCAAATAGATTCAATACTCATTTGGCCTTTTTGCTCGAAAGCCAATTTTAGTTCCATCTATTGCGTTAGCCAACCCAATCTCTCTTATCGCTTGCCTTCGGATCTTTTGATTGGGAGTCTTTGGAATTTCCTCAAGATACAAAAGATACCTTGGAACCATGAAGAACGGGAGCTTCTGCTCAAGGAACGAGAGGAGTTCCAAAGGCTCGAGTTTCTCTCTTGTCTTTATGGCAAGAAGGATTTCTTCATCTCGGGTGATCTCCGAAGTTCTAACTCCAATCGCGGCACTCTCAACTATTGATGGATGTGACTCTGCCACTTTTTCGATATCAGATGGCGAGATGTTTTCTTCTCTGCAACGGATGAGGTCCTTCTTTCGCTCCACGTAGTAGTAGAAACCATCCTTATCCGATTTTGCAAGATCTCCAGTCTTCAGCCATCCATCCTTCGTGAACAACTCCTGAGCCGGTTGGTTGTAGTATCCTAGAAGGAAAGTATCTGCTATCTTGGGCTTTAGATGTATCTCTCCAGTTTTTTCTGGCTGTTTGATTTCATGCCCTTCCTCATCAACAAGTTTTACTTCGATGGAAGGAAGCGGTTTCCCAATGGATCCGATCCGAGCACGTCTTGCTGTGTTGAAAATCGAGATCCCACAGGTCTCGGTCATTCCAAAGCCTTCTAGGAGCCTTATGCCAAATCTCTTTTCGAATTGAATAAGTGTTTCCCTCCTTACTCCGCCGCTCATCATGGCCCGAAGAGTATTGTCATCCTCAACTTCTCCAGCCTGTAGCAACGAATTGACCATCCGCATCAATACGAAACTTATAGTTGCCCTATTTTCCATCGCATACTTCCAAAAGGTCGAAGTGTGAAACCAACTGTCCTGCACCACCGAAAGGCCATTCATGAGAGCAGGGAGAGTAGTCATCACCTGCCCACTTGTATGGAAGAAAGGAAGCACGTTGTAGAAAACATCGTCGTTTCGAAGCTCGACAATGCCTTCGATTTCTCTTACTCTGTTCACAAAGCTAAAGTGAGGTAGGACTGCCCCCTTTGGTTGACCGGTCGTGCCAGAAGTGTAAAGAATCATCGCTGGGTCTTCAGGCAACACCTTTCTAAACGACGCTTCATTCCTCCCTCCTGCGTTGTCACAAAATTCTTCAAATGATTGAATCTGCTTAATATGACGGGATACTTTTCGGCTCCTTCCGATAGCAATGACGACGACATTGCTTGAACGCTCGATTAACCTCTCTGGTAACTTGTCTAGCATAGCGTCATCGACAAATAGAATCCTGACATCAGAGTCTCTTATCTGATAGTCGAGTAGCTCGCCCTTGAGAGCATTATTGAAGGGAACAAATACAGATCCTGCGCGAAGAACGCCTAGCCATATGTACACCATTTCGGGGGAGTTGAGCATAAAGGCACCAACATGCCTCCCGGAAGAGAGATTCTCTTTGGAGAGAGCTAATGCGACCCTCTCAGTCTCTTGGTCTAGTTCAGAATAAGTGATCTTTCTTCCCTCTTTAGGCCATGCCATTGCGATTGAATTGTCTCGTCCATGCGTTATCTCCGGAACAAACCTCGCAAGAGTGTTGAACTGCGATGAAGGGAAAATTTTGAGCTTCTCTTCCATACTTGAGATATCAGAACCGACCAAGAAAGGTGAAGATGAGAGTATTCTAGTCCCGGAAAAAGTTGAGCCTTTTTTCAACTGCAAGCATTCCGAGGTTTGCTCCGATCAATACCAATGAAAACAAAAGTATGACTGCGTAAAGCGGTGGAGTGAGGAAAATGTTAGTCCAGTAGTAGATCAGTTCTCCCAGTCCTATGGGAGTTCCTAGATACATTTCGGCGAGTGCCACAGTCACCGCGACGGTGAGCAAAGAAAGTCGCAATCCAACAAACGCGCTCGGGATGATCGAAGGAAAAATTATCTTTGTGTAGATGTGCCATGGTTTTGCTCCCATTGATTTCGCGAGCTGTACGTGCGCGATGTTCACATTTTTTGCGCCCGCCATAGTGTTGACTATGACAGGAAAAATACCAGTAAAGACGCCGAAGTAGATGAACGAGTTTGCCCCATACCCAAACCATAGTATGAACAATGGGAGCAGCGCTATTTTCGGCGAAGCAAATATAGCCAGAAACAGGGGCTCGAAAACTGTCCTTAGTTCTCTTCCAGCTCCTATAGTCAGGCCGATTCCTATACCAGCAATCCCAGAAATTGCAAAGGCCATTCCAATTTCATAGAGCGTGGGCAATGCATTTTGCATTATCTGAGCTCGGACGGACGTTTGAAAAAGCGAGGCAACTGCTTGGACTGGCCCTGCAATAAACCTGGGGTCAATTATCTTGTAATCCGCTACGAGCTGCCATGCCAAGAAGAAAAGAAGGACAGCCGCAATTCTTGTTAGAATTACGGCTAGGTTCCTCCTTGATCTCACGTAGTGGACACCGGAGTGAACTGGGTTGTGTAGGTGGAACTTGCGGTTGGAACAGATTGCCCGGAGGGGATAATTCCGCTAGACACGGCAAAGGTGATTCCATATGCGATTCCCGTTGGATCGATTGTGCCATCATAGCTGTATAACGTGACTGCGCGAGCAATTGATTGGGTTGCCGCTGCTGCTTGGAGGTTCTCAAAGGTTGCAAGGAAGGTAGCTGCTTGTGTTTGGCTTGTCTTAATTGCATTCAGCGCTTGGAAAACTGACTTTAGTACGCTTTGTACTACTGTGGGCTGGTTTTGAATCATAGTAGTTGTGGCGAATATCACCATCTCTGTCTTCCACTGTGGATAGTAAGAAGATAGGTTTGCAACGATGCTTCCTTGATGTGTGGCCGCTAAGTTATACCCTTCTTCAAAGGTCCACACGAAGGCTTGAGTGTTGTTTGCCGCAAGTCCTGCAATCTGCCCAGAAAGTCCGCCTAGCGCAACTGGAGTGACGGTGACGCTGTTATTCTTCCCAAAGTTGCTTGCTAGAGCATCGGTAAGACCAGGTATACTTGTAACTCCTATCTTTGCATTGTTCATCGCACTTGGGGCGTTGTAGTTAGTCTTGTTTCCCTGTATTATTACGAAATCATTTGCCGATGTCACCTGAGCAACTATTTTGATTGGCAGTCCAGCCTGGATGAAATGCTCGACAGAGAAGACATTGTCCATTCCAATCGAAACCTGCCCGTTAGAAATGGCTGTGGAAAGCGACGCATCTCCAGTCCCTGCTTGTATTGTCGCAGACAAGCCGTTGTTTGAAAAGTAGCTGTTATTCAACGCATAATAGATCGGCATGAACTGGTACGAGGCTTTGACGGGAATTCCAAATGTGACTGCGGTTGGAGCTGTAGTTGTCGTCGTCTTGCCTAAGTAATAATAGTAGTAGAATCCACTGGCAGCGATGATTACGACAATAATAATTACAATTGCCACTGTTACTCCGGTCGAGATCGCATCCTTTGATCTGGTATATCTCATGGATGCTGCGGAAAACTACACCATTTATTTAATCTTGCCACACATTGCCCAAAATTGAGGAGCGTGGTGTGCATTCGCCCCCATGATCAAGAGCAATATGTAAAGCCGTCAGACCGAGACATTACATTTTGTGAACATGCTGGTATGAATATCGAGAACAAAGTTCAGCAACTTCTCGATGAGAATTTGATAAGGCAACGGCGACCTGCCAAAGATGGCTATGGATCTAGTGAAAGCAAATCAACGAAGAGGAGATGCTATTTGGGCGCATGAATAGAGTCGCACTTGTGAGTGGCGCGAACAGAGGCATTGGTTTTGAGATTGCAAGACAGCTTGCAAAGCTGGGAAACGATGTTGTCCTCGGCACAAGAGACTTTGCTAGAGGCAAGACGGCAGCAAAAGCTATCGCATCAAAAAATCCGAATGTCATCGCAACTGAGCTCGACGTGACCAATGAAACTGATGTTGAGAAGGTTGTTCGCATGGTCCGCTCGGATTTCGGGAGGCTCGACATTTTGGTGAACAATGCGGCGATTCTTATCGATGAGAGCGATCTGCCAAGTGAAACTGATTTGAAAATTGCAAGAGCCACACTCGAAACAAACCTGCTCGGCCCATGGAGCCTTTGCAAAGCATTCATCCCGATCATGAAGCAGAACAATTACGGCAGGATAGTGAACGTCTCTAGCGGTGCGGGAGCTTTTGAGGGCATTGCGGAGAATCTTTACGCGCCTGCTTATAGCCTCTCGAAATCAAGTTTGAATGCCTTAACGACTATGTTCGCGCGTGAGCTGCGGGGCACGAACGTCCTAGTCAATGCCGCATGCCCCGGCTGGGTCAGAACTGACATGGGAGGACGCAGCGCCCAGAGATCCGTCGAGGATGGAGCAGATACTGCGGTCTGGCTTGCAACACTACCAGACGATGGGCCGAGCGGTGGTTTCTTTCGCGACAGAAAGAGGATTGAATGGTAGCAAGAGGTCTTTGCTCAAATGATCACATACATCTCAATGCTTCGTGGAGTAAACGTTGGCGGAAAGAAAGTGGAGATGGAAAAGCTGAGACAGACCTACGAGTTGCTAGGCTTTTGCAATGTGTGGTCCTACATTCAGAGTGGAAACGTCATCTTCGAATCTCCCTATGCGAACTCTTCTGAAATAACAGGCAGGATTGAGAAGAAGCTAAAGAATTCTCTCGGTTTCTATGTGACTGTTGTCATAAGAACAAGAAATGATATCCAAAAGATAATCAAGAACAATCCTTTTGCCGCAAGAGATGCGAGCAAGCTTCACGTCACCTTCCTTCGCGATGAGGCAACTGATTTTCCCATCGGAGAAATAGATCAGTTAGAAAAAACTATGTGTTGAGAATTATCGCTGTCTGGTTGTACAATTCCTGAAAATAAAGTGTGTTTGACACAATCAAGAAATCAGTCGTCGAAGTCAAGTTGGCGCCTGCCCAGAGTGCTCCTACAGAACCATACACAAATGGCATTTGGAGAGAAGCTGAGAAATTCCCATCCTGCCCAGAGGTTGCCCTCCCCACCACCGTCCCGTTCAAAAAGAATAATATTGATTCACCTGATACAACGCTACCGTTGATATTGATCGAACCTGAGACAGGAAGGTTTCCCCCGATCTCAAAAGATTGCACAGGGGAATAGATACTAAAATTCACCCCGTGAATAGTCAAACCTAACACCTTGATCAAAGTCGTGCATTCATTGTAAAGCGATAGTACTTCAGATTTCAAAGCTTCAAGTGCGGGGGAATAAAGAGAGATTGGCATCCCTTGGCTTGCGAGTTGCGGCGTAAGAGTATTTTGAAACCTAGTGAATGTAGCATTGACTTGAGAAATCGCAACACATCCGCTCTCAAAGGAGCTCCTATCTGATAAGAGTCCATGATCTGCTAGACTGTGGGCTTGGGTCAAGTTTGATATTGCAATAGGAAGAGAGGAATTCATCGAGGCAATTTCAGATTGCGCACTTTGCATTAGACTTGTCAAACCGCTTGGATAGTTTAGAAATGAAAATGAGGAGATAGCAAGAGAAACGTTTTGAAATTCTGAACTCGAAAGAAGCGAAAGTGTTTGGTTAAGCACGACCGCGATGCCCGATAAATTATAACCCGCGGAGCCAGATGATCCGCTAGGCAAATTTATCCCCGGAAAGCCAAAGTATCGTTTTCCAGAGTTAAACCATTGACTGGGCAAACTTTGAGTACCGAAAAACCCGATGATCACCACACCGAGAAGAAGCACCGAGATGATAAGTACCTGGGCAATTAACGATCTCGAAGCCTTCAATTTGTCTCTCTTCTGGCGTCTAGATTTGTGAACGATCTTGTACAGGATATAAAAGATACGCAATTTGGGATTTGATACCAAGCTCTTTTCGATCAGGTGTTTGACAAATGGATGCCAAAGATTCGCAAAAATCTCTTTCCTTCCACTCAATTGAAAGAGCGTTATTGCGAGCAAATTCAAACACAATTCTCATAGCTGTTTTGCTCTGGGTACTGAACGCCATCATAGTATTTCCATTGTTCTCTGGCGGGTACACTCAGTTTTCAGGTTCCATAGAACCTGCATTCCTCACGGATGCAAGGTTCATAGCTTCGAATTTCCCAAACATTGGATGGGATCCACTATGGTACGGCGGATTCCCTTTCCACCTTGCATATCCGCCGCTTGTCCCCTTTCTAGTTGCAATAATCAATCAATCATCGTTTGGTCTAATCTCTATAGCTTCAGCCTACCGAATATTGATTGGATTAGCCTACTCTCTTACACCTACATTGCTCTATCTATTCGTATTTTATCTCACAAAGAAACATTCTGCAGGAATCTTAGCTGCGGCATTTTACTCACTGATTCCAGCATACTTGCCCACACAACAATTCCCAACTGCCCCTGTAAACCTTACAATTTTGACTTCGTATGGAGAGGGGCCTCACATAGTCGGACTAGCACTTTTCCCAGTTTGCTCAATACTATTTCTTCGTACATTAAGGCAACCCACGTATCGAAATTACCTGCTTGCTTCACTCTCGATTGCGCTTGCATTTCTTACAGATCTAGTGGCAGCATTTGCCCTTGCAGCCATACTTGCCGTGCTGTTTTCCTCTGAGATGATCAGAGGAAATTACCATGGAAAGATCAAGACTACGCTCGTCTGTGCAGTTCTGAGCGGTGGTCTCGTTGCCTTTTGGTATAATCTATCATTCATAGATGCTTCAATAGAGTTCGGAGGAGGCTCTGGTACTATTGGTCTTGCACTCCTTGTCATCACCGGATCGATTTGTCTGTACTTTGCGATATTGCGACGAAAGAGGGAATCATTGAATGGTTTCATCGCATTCAGTTGGACAACGATCTTTGCGTTATTCATCGCACTTTACTTTCTCTTTCACCTAACAGTCGCGCCCCAACCATTGAGGTACGTACCAGAACTTTTGATGGGCCTTGCAATTCTAGTTGGTCTAGGAGCTTCCTCGCTTTTTGAAACCCTTTCAACTCACTTTGAAATAAATGCGATCCGCCGAGTATCCATCGTGGCGATTCTATGCGCTCTAATTCTTGTTTCTCTCTTCATACTTCCCCCTTCGTGGCATATCACAACCTCTAACAGTGACTTTGTCCAAGGGCCCGAATACCAAACCGCCGAGTGGCTAGCAAATCACGACAGTGCAGGGGCAAGAGTCTTTGCAACTGGAAGCGAGGCGTTCTGGCTGAATGTCTTTTCAAATGTGCCTCAACTGAGAGGTGGTTCTGATCAGGCGGTGGTGAATATCAAATGGTGGCAGCCGGTGACATACCTGATCTTGGGCGGAGGCGAGGCAAATCTATCAATACTCTGGATGCAAGCACTTGACATTCAGTACGTCGTAGTGAACTCTCAATCTGCTCCTCTGCCATATCACGATTATCTAAATTCCTCGGAATTCCAAGGACTATTGCCTTTGAGATATCTTTCCAATGGAACATACATCTACGAGGTTCCTCTAGCTAATCCGCAGCTTGCAACTGTTGTCAACAACACTGCATTGGAGAGCATAGGGACTGTTTCAAGCCTCTATGATTCAGGCCGATTGTCGAATTATGTGAGAGTTCTTTCTGCCATCCAGAATCCCATAACTCTTCAAGATCCCAATCCAGACACAATGATAATCAAGGCATTTATACAAAACAGTTCGCAGGGAATCGTAGTCAAGATGAATTACAATCAAGCTTGGCACGCCACACTTGATGGGCATTCAATATCCACTCAACCAGATCCGGTTGGGTTCATGCTGGTCAAACCCGAATCGGTAGGAAATGTTACGATTGTCCTAAGTTACATCTCAGTTACCAACGACGTCCTGGCTGGGTACATTATTACGCTTGCAACAATAGTGGCAGTTACAGCACTAGTACTAGAATCTAAGATAAGCTCAAGACATCTGGTAGCCAAAACAAATGTCCATTAGCTTGCATCCAAAAGCTCCAAAAGAGTTACGAGATTTTCCACGGCTCTAGAGAGCTGCCAAATATTTGAGTTTCAAGTCCTTCGGCACCTAGCCGGAATCATATCTGGGCGTAAGACCTCTCGCCGATTATCAACTTGTACCCTCTTGGAACAGTTGAATCACTATCCAAAATGGTGCAGTTGCTTCCTATCAGGCTGTCAACTATCCTCTTATTGCTTGAACCTCCTTCGATTCGCGACCCGTCCATCACAATGCTATTTTCAATTTCGATATTCTTCAGGGTGCAATTATTTCCAATCGAAGTATAAGGCCCGATGTATGAATTCGGTCCAATGACAGTATTGTTCCCAACGATTATGGGGCCCCTCATCCTGACCCTGCCTAGTACTCTAGATCCCTTTCCAAGGGAGAGTTGACCGGTAGCTTCGGCTTCTTGATCCATTTCTCCTTGCATAGATTCTTTGAGGTCAGACAAAACCAATTGATTTGCCTCGAGCAGGTCTTCAGGCTTTCCGGTGTCCTTCCACCAGCCGTTCACTTTCTCGACATCGACCCTTTTGCCATCGTTCACAAGCATCTGGATTGCATCAGTTATTTCAAGCTCGCCACGCCCACTGGGCTTGATCTTTTTCACCGCCTCGAATATTGAAGGCCCGAAGATATATACCCCAATCAGCGCAAGGTTGCTCTTTGGCTCTTTCGGCTTTTCCACGAGTTTCAGGATTTCTCCCTCCTTTCCAAGCTCTGCTATCCCGAATCTGGTAGGATCCTTCACTGGGCACACTGCGACTAGACAATCGAGCTTCTTTTCATTGAAGGTTTCAACAAATTCTTTCACTCCTTGCCTCAGGAGGTTGTCGCCGAGGTACATTACAAATGGCTCGGTACCTAGAAATCTTTCTGAAACCTGCACTGCGTGGGCTAGTCCCTTTGGTTCTGGCTGATCTATGTATGTTACCGCTACACCGAACCTGGAACCGTTTCCAAGAAGTTCCACAACTCCCTCTCTGACAGGCCCGAGGATTATTCCAATCTCCTTGACAAGATGTTCAAGACCGTAGAGAAGCATCGGCTTGTTAGCTATTGGCAGCATGTGCTTATTGCCTGTGTAGGTCAGCGGGCGCAGTCTGGTTCCATGACCACCTACAAGGAGAAGACCTTTCAATCATATTGCACCTGCAAAAGGTCAGCGAGAGTACCAAGATTTCCTTCTTGTGGGGCGGGTAGTTCCAATCGAATGGATTCCCAAGCCTTGGATCATCTTTCTTGCCATTAATTGAAGTGGGGATAAGACTGGGAT
>DAIDAB010000026.1 GCA_027310845.1 bacterium
GATCTGCGTCGTTCACTTTCCTCACTGCAACGGTTGGCGGAAGTCACACTACAATAGCTGCTTCGGCTACGGGAACCATCTCCGTCCCTTCAGAGACGGATTAGAAAGGTGAAGAAAACTAGTTGCAAGCTACAAATGAAGCATTGAATCAGTACACGAAGATCGTGCATGATCTCTTCGACTTGATCAACCGAACTCGCGGCGCAGGAATCATGCTCGATTTTCTCTCTGATGACATTGTCTACATGAATCCGGCTACTGGCAGGACTGACAAGAAGGGGATGCTTGGCTTTCACACAATGCTCTTTTCCGCATTCCCAGATATCTTCTACCAGATCGATCGTCTCATCGTCAACGGGGAGACTGCGGTCATAGAGTGCACCGTATCCGGAACTCAGAAGGGCGATTTCGTTGGATTGCCTCCGACCGAAAAGCAGATCAAACTGCCTCTAGCATTCGTCGTCACTTTTGAAGATGGCAAAGCCAAGACATGGAATTCGTATTTCGATACAGGTACCATGATGCGCCAGTTGGGGGTCGCAAAATAGATCAGAGAAAATATAGAGATAATCTGTCCACGGGAGTCAGAATCTGCACCGAATTGTTTTGGGCCATAGCCCGGCCACAAGAATGGTACCTAACTAGTAGAGCTTCTAAGATTCTGAACTTCCTGTGGGGTGTTATCGCACCGCTCTTGGGAAACCTAAAGAAAATTGCTTTATGCAGTGAATGCTGACCCGCAGTCTTGGCAGTCTTGCTTCAAGAAAAACCAATCTCTGAAAATATTACTCTAATCTCTGGAACGCATCCATTCGGGATCGACGTTTCTTCAATCCTAGTCTCCTCTGGAAGAGAAGTGATTGTATTCGATACATTGTTCTACCCTCAAGAGACTGTAGCCCTAATTCAAAAGATAAAAGATAAGCAAATGAGTGTATCCGCACTAGTAAACACCCACTGGCATATAGATCACACGATTGGAAATGAACTCTTCGGTAGTCGCATTATTTCGCAGGTCAAATCTGGTGATCTTATGAGGACAGAACTTCCCAAACAAGTAAAGTCTTTTTCGGGAGAGCTGAAAGGAGCAAGGGTCAAGCTTCCAACTGAGACTTTTGTACAAGAGACGCACATTACTATTGGTGAAATCGCAATAGACCTTTTTCATCTTGAAGGACATACACCAGACTCAATAGTGGCGTACATCAAGGACTCTCAAGTATTGATAGCAGGCGACAACGTAATGGAGCTCCCATTCATCGCTTATGGAGACAGTGCAAAACTCGTTAGCTCATTGAAAGAAATAGAAAAGTTGAATGTGAATCAGATAATTCAAGGCCACGGCGGAGCGTGCGAAATGGAAAAGCTAAGAGAAGATATAGACTATCTTGAATCTATCCAGGATCGTGTTCGGAAAGCGATAGTTTCAGGCATTTCAATTGACGACGTAGCAAATCTGCCGATTGAAGGGTTTCTCTCAGAACGTAGAGCCAAAAACTTGCACCCGGCTTACAAGGAAGCTATTCATAAGGAAAATCTGAGGAAAATTTACAAAGAGTTGTCCGAATCGCAATCTTAAATACAAAAAGAGTTTATTACGTCTAGCTCGCCGGCGGATTCCGGATACAGGCCGCGTTAGTTTCGAATGTCTAACCAATTAGTCAGTTCAAGGGCTAGGGCGGCAGAAAAGAGATACAACTGGCTTGAGGCTGCAAAATTATACTCGCAAGTCCTGCTTCAGAAGAAAAGAACCTCCAAAGAAACAAATGAAATCGAGGAACGCATTGCATCCTGCTACACAAAAGCTGCTTTCCAATCACATAGTCGCGAAGAGTTTGTGAAGTTACTCGATCTAGCCACCGAGTCCTACCAAGAGATGATTCAAAGTTTAAACGGTGCTGAGAGGAGTGTTCAAGATGGCACAACAAACAAGAATGACCTCGCTTCAAACTCCTCATTAAAGGCGCGAGTATTATTCCTTCGGTCCAAGTTGACGCTCGTGAAGGCCTGGGCGGCAATCGATTTTGAAGTATGGAAAGGAAATATTTTGCAATCAAGAAAGCTTGGTGAGCAATGCCTAAGCCTTCAGAAAGGCTATGACTCAAGAAATGAAGAAACTGGAAAATATGCTAACCATTTGCTGATGTGTTATGCCGAAGAAATCGTGTCGGCGTTTGATAGAAAGACGTGCGAAGCACTGATCAACAAGGCAGTTCCCTGTGGCGAGCTATCAATAAGACTCTTTTCACAACTTGAGGAAAACAAGCCAGAACTAATTAGAGCATACTACTTGTTGTCGTGGTTTTGCTATCTCGGTGAGGTTCTCTTCGATTCTGAAGAGCATAGGGACGAACTTTCTAAAGAGAAGATCGAATGTTGGGATAGTTGCGAAAAGTTACTTCGGGAGTATTCTGATCCTTTGCTTGCTTCGGAAGCTCTTCTTTATACTTCACAGCGTGCGAGCGCTCGAGTAAAGAGAATGGAAGATACCGGGAGAAGACTTCTTCCAGAATTAAGGCAGACGAAGGACAACATCGCAATCGCCGGAATGTCTGGCGCGATAACTTTTGGAATCCGCTGGAGGTTGTTTGAGCAAGAGAACCCAGCAAAAGCAAGCGAGATGCTCACAGAAATTAGAGGCCTGTTCGAGGAGCTCGACCATAGATACAGCATCACCATCCCCGTCGGCATCCACTGGTCTTGGCTTATCATTTACCACTGGATGATGATCTCAGGGCTCCTCATATTGTCTGCACTCCAGAAAGAGAAAATGCAAAAACGATTATTGCTTGACGAGGCCCTTGAACTCGCGCAAAACGCACGAAAGAGGTTTGAAGACTACTCAAGAGTAAGGTACATGGATCTTGCACTCGCTCAAGTCCTCAAATCAAAGGCTGAGCTGGAAGATCTACCAGAAATCCAGCATACTCTCACGAGACAAGCACTCTACGCTGCAAGATCTGCTCTAAAGATCAATGAAGAAGTGCAACCTCATTATGCCTGGGACCAAGGTGTTTTTCTTGCGGAGGTGGCTTCGGTTGCTTTCAAACTCGCTGGATTTGAGCTAGATAAAGAGGAGAAAAAGAAATTACTTGACGAGGCGATCGCTGCCTCTCTCCGTGCTGTGAGCCTATTGCCGAAGATAAAGCCCGAGCTATCGCACGGACTAGGAGCCGTTCTGCGAATTGCATCTTCTTTTGAAGAACAAAGCTCCATCTGGATGGCGCTTTACGAGCTAGGCGGTGAAAGAAATGCCCTTAACAAGAGATTGCTAGCGCTAGAAGAGGCGAAGAGAATCTATGAAAGTGCTAATCTACCAAACAGAATAGCTGAGACGCATTGTGAGATTGCAGTAACCCACTCACTCCTCAGCAGCCATACGGCGGCTGCTTCCTTTTACGAATTAGCTTCAAAGGAATTTGAACTAGCTTCTCAAAAGATTCCGTCCTTTTCTGCCTATTATCATGATTACTCGACTTATACGAAAGCGCTCTCCGAAATCGAAAAAGCTAAAGCATCCCATATCGGCGAAAAATACGATCCTGCGAGTAATTACTACAGAAACGCATCGGAAATTCTGTCCAAGACCAGCTCGTGGAATTATCTTTCTTTCTTCTATTCAGCATTTGCAGAACTCGAAACTGCAGAAGGATATAGCGCCTTGGCTGAGACGGAACGGGCTATTGAGAGATTCAGCGACGCCTAGGAGCTATTTCTTAAATCTCAGAGTGCCATAAACAAAAGAGAACACGCACTGTCGTTTGCGACAGCTAAAGAAGCGAGCATTACATTTTTGGCCAAGATGGCTTCAGGGCGGCGAAAATACTGCGCTGCTAGGAAACTCATCGAACAAGCGCGATTCTCCCACAAGTGGGGCGATGTGTCCCAGAGTATGCTACAGTACTCTTCTAGTGCAGAGATTCTCACTGAATTGAAGGAAGAACAGGGCACTGAATCAGAAAAGAAGGAGATAGACGCGATGATCTATTCGTGCATGGCCTGGCAGAAGATGGAGGAGGCGGAGACGGAAAGTTCAGTAGATCTTTTCAATGAGGCTGCAAAGCTCTTTTCCAAGGTACACGAATCCTCGACAAAGCAGAAGTCTTCGCTCATATCGCGGGGCAATGAGAATTTTTGTCTTGCGATGGCCCTTGGGCTAAAATTCAGGCAGAGCTTGGAACTCGAAGATTACAAGAGGGCCAAATCACACTTGGTCGAGGCTTCGAATTGCTACTCCAGCGCAGGAATTCAAGAAGTAGTAGGTTGGTTTACAGCGACAGAAAGAGTGCTCGATGCGTACGTTTACATTATCAAAGCTCCGTTAGAAACTGATCCGGAAGCTCGCGCCAAGAATTATGGATTGGCTGAAGAAATATTGAAACAATCTGCTGCAATCTTTGATCACTCTGGGTACAGAGGAAAGAAAAACGAGATTCTGGCTGCTCTAGGCAAGATTAGAAGCGAAAAAGAATTCGCACTTTCACTAGCAGGAATGTTGGGTGAACCGAAGATAGTGACAAGCCCAGTGACATTTTCGCCTCCCGAACTGTCCAGTGAAGATTCCCTCAGGCTCTCAGAACTCAAACGGCCGAATATTCAAATCGCCCTAAGCTTTCCAAGAAAGGCGGTTGCAGGCGAACACTTTACTGTGAAGGTAGATTTGATAAACACCGGGAAGGAACCTGCAACCCTTCACAAGATTGAAGGATTGCTTCCTTCTGGAACGATGCTGGATAGCGACGGCCAAAAAGGAGGGAGAGGCATCGAAGAATCTTCCTCAGGGATGATGGACTTTGAAGGAAAAAGGTTTCTGCCGCTTCAGATGGACACATTCAGCTACACGGTCAAACTGAAAAGCAACGTAGACGCGCTAGAATTCAATCCCAAAGTGTATTATTCGGATCAAAGTGGAAAACTTTGGATTACACAAACTGATCTTCAAAGGCTTGACACATCAAGGGTGTTGGACCTGAATTTCAGCGAGAAGAAAACCAAAGAATTATTCGATTGCCTTGTGAAGTCATTCATCAAGGATCTCACAATTGAAAAGCTGCATGAAGATAGATCTGGTTGGAGGACTATTTCACAGATATCAAATGATATCGGCATGTCTTCGTCTACGGCATATGGGAAGGTCAAAGGTGGCATGGGTCTAGTATTCGTCGAACTACAACGACTTGGATTGATGGAAACGCGAATGTTTCCTGGAGAGCGAGGAAGAGGAGGAAATGTTACCAAGATCAGGATTGCTTATTCCAAAGAGCCTATAAGAGGTCATATCAGGCAGTTAATAGGGCACTAGTCAAGCCTGCGCGTCAAGAAGTCCTAACGACGATGGCGCATGGTCAAGAGTACTGGATTCCAGCGGTTCTTGGGAAGTCAGTATTCCTCCTTCTCTTGTATGACGTCCGTAATATCGTATGGAGATTCCAGCACCTAGGATCAGAAGTAATATCCCAAAGCTCAGAGGAATAAGATAAACCGCAGTCGGAGTTAGTGCGGGGCAACTACACGTCTCCCCCGCTGGACAGTTGCAAGTAGTTCAAAAAGCGAAGAGGACCGATTCGATTGCTGTGATGACAGCTCCGAGTGTCATGAGTAAAAGGCCGAGAATCCATAGCTTCCTAGTCGATTCAGTCATCGATATTCAGGGCACTCCTACTTGTCGAAAGGCTAATTGCGAGTCATCGGCCACCATGGAAGCCACACGAATTCACTTTGATAGAGGAACGTTTTCGGATTTCCTCAGAAGCAATTTATGATTTCGAATATTCAATGGTAATGTTCTGCCCTAACTTTCTGCCGAGCCTTTGAACATCAATGCTTGCTTGTATCGACCACGCAGAAAAGGTTCCCATCGGGATCTTCTAGCACAATAAAGTCTTCATCCGGCTCATAGATCTGGGGATGGCGGGTCGCTCCAATCTTGAGTAACCGCTCCACCTCACCCTTCTGATCATTGGTGTAAAGGTCAAAGTGTAACCAGTTTCTCCCTACTAGCTTCTCCGAAGGCTGAACCTGATTCAAAGACACGTTCGTGTTTCTTCCATCGGGGTCTCGAAGGATTGCCCAGCCATTTCCAGCAGGTTCTCTCGTGACGTAATGAAGAGCTTCCTGCCAAAACGCAAGCATCTTATCGAAGTTAATGCAATCAATAACAACGGAGCCGATCTTCAAATGCGCGACCTCTTGTGCTCTCTAGCGATTGTGATAATTAGAGTTTGCCTTTGATGGAGTGATGCTTGTGAAACCTTTTTTTTGCGAGTTCAAACCTCTGCATAATAATCAAAGCACATTACTAATCTCCATAGTTACTGACTCTCTGTTGGGTCTACCCAAGGTAAATGATAAGCTCATAAAAAATACTCACGCTGTTGCAAATTTTGTAGTGTCCTGTTTAGCAACGGCGCAAACGAGGCATCGCGTTCGTCGGCCATGTTGGCTATGCCAGCCTCTCTCTTATCGTGACCTGTCGATCCACAAAGTATTTCTTGTACCATAAGACAAATGACAAAATTTCAAAGACTTGCGAAGGCCTTCCCTTCCTGAGTATCCTAAAAGTCTCATCTTTGTTCAATAGATGCTTTACGACTGCAAAAGATTCGATGATTGTTTCCGATACCCATTTCGAGAGCTCTCCTATCATCCATGCCTTCATCTGAGTGTCAACAAGACTCTGTCTAGATGAACCCAGCCCCTTTTTCTTCAAGAGTGCAACATCCTTCGGAAGGATTCCTTTCTGAATGGCGATGCTTCGAAGAAGTGGCTTTGACAAACCATTGCTTGGCATCTTGTAATACCATGGAACGGAAAGGCCAATGTCGTATAGTGCTTTGTCATAATAAGGGGAGATGGTTCTGACACGATATTTCGATGAAAGTGCTCTGTTTCGAGAGCAATCAAAGCCATGCGTGGGTCCAAAGTATAGCGAAACAGCAGTTTTGACGGTGATATTTTGTGGATCAAGTTTTGCCCCCCTGATGTCCCTGGAAATCTCATTTACAATTGGTACTACTACCTCACCTGTACTTATTTTGTAAATCTCTTCATTCTTTTTCTTGTTAACATCTTGCACCGTGGTAAGGGATCCCGCTAGATCATTTGACATCTGTTGCCAAGAAACCACCTCTCCATTCAAAGGCGACATTACTAAACCAGGAACATTCCTTGCGAGATGGCTTTTGATTCCTTGATGCATATGAGAAGATTGCATCCCTTTCCGGAGACCAGAGACAACAGGCGATGGGAGACGATTCAATCCAAGATCAATACGCCGCAACCCGTGTGGGATTCCCTGAAAGAGATCATCCGCTCCAGTCCCGTCAAAGAAAGTCTTTGCGACGCCCCCGCTCTTTTTAATTAGAGCAAAAGCTATAGGACTCGCGATCATGTCTGACACTGGCTCATCGAAGGCCTCGGCCATATCTTCAATTATCTTTGGAACTTGCTCTTGGCTCACAGGAACTTCGAGCAAGTCGACCTCATTTTCACTTGCAACCTGCCTCGTCCCTCGCTCATTAAATCTCGAATCATCAAACAACGCCGTTACTGCAGTAATCTTCTCGTTTGTTAGCCTGCGAAGCAAAGCAGTAATGACGCTTGAATCCAGGCCGCCGAGCAAAACACCAATGGGCCTTGATGCAAAGACAAGCCTCCTTTCGATGCTCGTCAAGAGAGAAGATTCAACATCATCGACCGTTTGGTTCAAAGATCTTGAACGATCTATTCGAACCTCTCCTATGCTCCAGTATTTCCTCTCTTGGACAGAATTCGGTGTTATCCGAACGATGCTAGCTGGGAATAACTTTCTCACTCCGCCTAGAATCGAACATCTCCCGGGCACGCATCCGAAGGAAAAAAATAGGCGCAGTCCTTGAGGGTCGACTAAGGCCGGGATGTTCTTGCTATGCAAGAAGGGACGTAGCTCCGAAGCGAAGTAGGTCGCTCCTCCAAAATGCGAGTAGAAGAGAGGCACCTGGCCAACAAAGTCATTGAACGCGTGGCATTCAGAGTTTCTGGAGTCGTATACTACTGAAACAAACGCTCCGTCTGCCAATCCTGAGATCCTTTCTCTTTGGGTAGACCAAGTATTGGCAATGGCTCGAGCTCCGTAACCTAGCTTGTTTGTTCCATGAGAGCGAACAAAGACATCACCTGCCACTGCTGCGTGTATCTCGCCATGATCATCGTTTGCAATGTTGCTCTCGCTAGACTCGTGCACGCCCGCGAGAGCGATTCCCTGATCTTCGAAAATTTCTAGGGACTGGCCATCTCTGCGCAGAGAATCGGCCATGTCTCTGACTGTGGAAAGGTCGTACTCTCCCACTGCTCCGCAAATGGCTGAGAAGTCTCTCAAGACCTCCTATTCTTTTGCATGGGAGAAGAGCAATCAAGCCAATCCTTTAATTTTCAAACCTATGAAATTCAGAGTGAGGTTTCCTTTGCTGTAGGCATACATCTTCTTGTGAACATTCAATCGAGACGCAAAGGAATGATCTCTGGTGGTTTCCGCCCTTCTCACTACATTGGCCTCGTTTGAGGGAATCTCTTCAACCTGTGGAATAGTTGCTTTGCAATGAGAAAGATAGCCACTGGGTAGCGTCTCATCCGCTTTGAAGGACGCTCATCGAGTATTTGAACCGCAATATCGATATTTGTCTTCGCAGCTTTCTTCCTTTCGAATATCAGGCCTCTGATAGGAGAGCTTTGGTGCGATTGCTTCAGTGCGGAATCGGCGAGCCTCTGCAAGTTCTCATAGTTTGCCTCTTCAGGCAATAGAGTCCAATCGCCCGCGCCTATCGAGGACATGAAGTTCATGACTTTGTCGTCATAATTGATTCCGATGCAGGGAACTTGAGCAGCGGAAGCCAGAATAAGTGAGTGTAATCTCATTCCTATCAATAGATCTGAATCGCAAAGTAGCTCGATGAACTCTTCAGCACTGGGCACGTGATCAAGCATTGTAACATTGGGAGAATTGCCCATGAGATCTACGACATCTTGGGCAACGACGCAATCGTCATCCTTCTTTTTCTTGTTGATTGAAAATGGCACAAATCTTATCGTGGCTTTCTCGATCGATGATAGATGAGAGAGCAATCGCGCGAGAGATGATTTCATCCCAAGGAAAATCTCTTCATTCACTGTCTCGTTTCGAGTGACGTACCAATGTCTTAGACAGACTAGAATCGTCGGGCCGCTTCTTGGGCGTGTTCTTCTCTGGAATCTCTCTATTTGTGGGAGCAGGAGAGCAACATCTGCGGCAACAATGACGTTTCCTTGGATGCCCAGGGCAGAAAGAGCAATAGCTGACTGCGCATCTCTTACACAGATCTTGTTTGCTCGCGGAAGAACCTCTGCGATGAGTTTCTTACTTTCATCGATCCAGATCTTCCCAACTCCGATACCGGCGGTCATCGTGGGTACACCGAGGCGCTGCGCAACTTTCATGTCATTGAGCCATTTCGAGACGTTTCGGTTGGAGTCCCCGTAATCCATGAGAATTCCTCCTCCTCCAAGGATGAAAATGTCTGCTCTTGAGATTTCAAGAATCCGTCTGACAGTATCCAGAACTCTGTCCGTCTTTCTGATGCTCTTTAGTCCATGGCTTTCCAGAACTACTTCTGGTTCCTCGCTCAGCACTGTTATTGACAGAGGACTGATCTGCGACCGAAGCCGAGAAACTAGCGCCTGTAGAATCACTTCGTCGCCAAGGTTTCCCTTTCCGTACCATCCACTAAGAACAACTCTTGTATTTTCTCTTGAATACTTCGGAGTGGAGGTGCTACTTTGCGAAGGCTTCACCTCACTTTGTAGCAATGAGCTAACTCTCCTCTCTCGATTGCATCACGATCAGCTTCAGACATCCGAAGCTGTAATCCTTGCTCTAATTGAGCGCCAAAATGAAAAGGAGTCTTGTGAGCCTGAATTCAAATTGTAATCTGAATTAGCCTGTGAATGTCTTATAAACCGAACGCCGCCTAATCAAGGCCAGGTATCGTGTTTCGAGATATCGAAGGCCGAGTGCCACAATGTAGCTGCATGGCAGGATTTCGCTTTTTTCTCGAACTCTGGGGGCGCGGGCCTTTTTTTGGTATAATGCAATTTTGAAATCTTTTTGTAGCTCGCCGCCTGACTATTTGGCTCTGCTTTGCTCGAGAGACATGCCGTTGGAAGACTAGTCGCTGTCACTGTGTTGCTTATCGCGCTTGTTTCAGTTTCAGTTGCTGGCTATGTGCTGACCTCGCCCTCCTCGGGTTCCGAGCATGGCACCTCATTGATGCTCGACTTTACTCCTGCGGGGTCGCACGCACCATTTTATTATGGCATTGATCACGGACTGTACAAGAGCCAAGGCATCAATCTCACGATCCTCGCAGGACAGGGCTCCACCTCAACAATCGAAGCTGTGGCATCAGGAAAAGCAGATTTTGGTGTGGCAGATTCTAGCACCTTGACGTATTTGGCAGCCACCTCTAACATTTCGAATGTCAGGATAGTTGCAATGATATATCCAAACACAACGTTTGCAGTGATATACAACAAGGCATCGATATCTCAACCGAGCGACCTAAACAATAAGACAATTGCGAACACTCAAGGAGGAGGAGAAATACAAATTTTCAAGATATTCGCGCAAAAGAATGGCATCAACGAGAGTCAGCTCAACTTCGTCTATGCTAGCACAGCGCTCTATAATCAGATGGTAGCTCTGGGCAAGGCCGATGCATCTCTTGGAAGTGTTGGTCAGTTCGCTCTCTTACAGTCCACCGCGCTCCAGAACAACATTCAACTTGGCATGTTTCCATTTTCAGACTATGGACTTCACATTTATGGAGTCGCCCTGATAACAACAGTATCAATGATCAATCAACACTCAGACATTGTGAAGGGGGTAGTTCAAGCGACAATGCAGAGTTTGTTACAGGCGGTGCAGCACCCAGAAGATGCCGTCGCATCTCTTGTAAAATATAATCCGCAGCTTAGCGCGAGCGGTCAACTGGCGGATTTTGAATCTTATGTAACAAACACCATGCCTGCCGGAGTGAATCAAACCGCGAATCCTCTGACTCTGGGCTGGATTGAACCTCAAAAGATGAACGCAACCATGACTACGATGGCCCAGGGTTACGGAATAGAAAATCCTCCCGCTGCAACGTCATTATATACAAACGAGTTTGTTCAAAGCCCTTGAGCATCGTAAGTAACTTTCTGCAAGAAACTGTCTTCCTCGAGAGCGCATGAACGGATCAATCTTTCCGACAATTAGAAGGTACGGCCCATCAGTCGTCGTATTCGTAATCTTTGTGATAGTCTGGCAGATTCTTGTAGAAGCATTCAAGATACCAGTCTATCTTGTTCCTCCGCCTAGCACGATTCTGAACAAAATTCTTGATCCAAGCATGAATTGGCCTACCCAGGCTATGACCACCACTTATGAATCATTGATGGGGTTTGGGATAGCCATAGTAGTCGGGATAGGCACTGCAATTTTGATTGTTTGGTCGAAGGGCTTCTCCACAATCGTCTACCCGTTCGTGATCACAATGCAAATAGTTCCAAAAATAGCCTTCGTTCCGCTTCTTTTCATCTGGTTTGGATTTAACTATACTCCAAGAATCTTTACTGTTTTTCTGGTATGTTATTTTCCGATAGTGGTGAGTACGGTGGCTGGTTTTTCCTCAACCGAGCCTTCAATGATTGACCTAATAAGATCATTCACGTCCAGCAAGCTGGATTTATTGACGAAGGCGTTGCTACCTTCGGCTTTACCGAGTATCTTTGCTGGACTTAAAGTCTCAGTCACCCTCGCTGTAATTGGTGCACTCGTCGCAGAATTTGTTTCGTCGACACAGGGACTGGGGTTCGTAATACTTGCTTCGCAATCTGAGCTGAATGCACCTGTCGCCTTCGCCGCGGCCGCATTGCTCATCGTGATTGGGTTCCTTCTCTACCTCTCAATAGAGCTTCTAGAAAGGCTAATTGTCCCCTGGAAGAACGTGGTAGTTCTCGGAAAATAAGGAGGGCCCCACCCATGCCAACAGCTCTTTCAATCCTGGAGTTATCAAAGTCCTATGAGACCAAGACGAAGGATAGGATGGATGCCATAGGTTCAATCACTTTCGACGTTAATGAAGGTGAGTTTGTCTCCGTAGTCGGACCTTCCGGTTGTGGCAAGACGACACTTCTGAAGATAATTGCGGGGCTCTTGGAACCGAGCAAAGGAGCAATAAGCTTCTTCGGTGTGTCACAAAACAACGCGATGAAGAACATTGGAATAGTCTTTCAGTCCCCACTTCTCATGCCCTGGAGAAACGCGTTGGAAAATGTACTGCTTCCAATCGAGCTACTGCACAAAGACAAGACCAAATACCTAGAAAGGGCTCACGACTTGATCAAACTCGTTGGGCTCGCAGGATTTGAAGAAGCGTTTCCTCAGGAACTCTCGGGCGGAATGCAGCACAGGGTCGCGATCGCTAGGGCATTGATGCATGATCCGGATATTTTGCTGATGGACGAGCCTTTGGCAGCTCTGGATGAAATTACTAGGGAACAAATGGAAATAGATCTTCTGCGCGTTTGGGAAGACACGAAAAAGACGATCTTACTCGTTACGCATAACATTGCTGAAGCTGTTCTGATGAGCAACAAAGTAGTGATTCTCTCAAGCCGACCAGCAATCGTGAAGAAAGAACTATACATTAACCTACATGGAAAGCGAGGTCTGGAAACAAGAGGAGACCAAACTTATGTTGCTTATTGTCAGGAGGTGCGGCATTCTTTAGCGCTGTAGGTCAGCTAGGCAGTCTTTTTTTTACTAATCCGGTGATGTAAACGAAGGGTTTTCCCGATTTTTCGGACGCCGCGTCTCATAATTGATCGTTGCTCCTTCATGTCGAAACCAAAGCCAGAAATGAGCCTCTTTTCAAAATCCCTTCTTGGCCGACTCGATAGTTTGAAGTTATTTCCACAGGGGCAGGTATCTTGGAGCATTCTAATATGATCCCCATGCGAATAATTTATCAAGAAAGTCCCTGGAAGTTCATTGTCTTCGAAAAGGCAGGTAGATAGATCAATCCCTTCCGTGTTTTGACCTACTTCTTCTCCTGACTTTGGATCGACCGCCGAAAGGAAAAGATCGCCTTCGTTCACGTGCAAGCCTGAGTGCGCATGACATTCGTAGGAGAGTATGCCCGCTTCCGTTGTTCCATAAAGGTCGAATGGTTCAGCATTCCAGAGCCTCCCGATATCCTTTCTTTCTTCCTCGGTGGTTGGGTCCCCCGAGAATATTGCGGATTTTATGGAAAGTCTGCTCGTGTCAAACCCATTGGAGGTCAGAAACTGTGCGAATTTGTAAAGGGCAAACACACCTCCCCGGACATGGTCAGGGTTGAATTCTCCGATCATTTCTATGTAGCTGCGAGCGATCCTCTCTTTCTCCTCGCGTCCAATTTTAAGAGTGATTGTAGGTAACCGGAATACAAGAGTTCTGATTTTCAGATTCTTGAGCGAGGCTTGGCACTGGAAAGCATAACTCGTCGCATATGGAGGAGGAGCTGGGAACCCGAGTATTCTTTGACCATTTGAAACGCCTGCAGCAACCAAAAGCCTCTCCTGCCCCCTCTTTGCTCGTTCAATTCCATCGGACGAGACTAAGACTCTCTTGGGCTTGCTTGTAGATCCGGAACTCCAGACTTCGAGCGTTGGAATCTGGTCAGCATAGTCGGCGTAGCATTCTTGTACGTCTGCAGCCGAAGTCCTAACACCTTTCTCGTAGGCTTTCAGGAGGTCCGCCCTACCATAAATATCTGAATGAGGGTTTATGCCAGCTTTTTGAAACAACGAATGAAGGAAAGGGTTATGATCATAAGCCAGTCTGGTGATTGCCCTAATCTTGTGATCAAGTAGATTATCCAAGTCTGTCCTAGATAGACTTTCTTCCATAGAGGCGAAGCGGAGCAATATTCGGCCAATTGAAAACTTGCACGACTTTTTAGCCTTTGCCTTTCTAAGGCAGGCGTATCGGTTCCCGAGAGAGTAGATCGTTCGAGCCCCTTGGTCTTGCTGGGAGCATGATGTTGCTCCAAATCCCACAGCGCAGCCAAATTTGAGCTCCATTTTCACTTCGAACCAATTCGTGAACAAATGCTCATCGCCAACTAGTAGAAAATTCATCAAAAAAGCGTGAGACCTATATATCACGCCGTCTCGGGCCCAAATTGAGATTAGAAATGCCCTATTTTGTTAGTCTGATCAACTGGACAGATCAAGGTGCTAGAAACGTGAAAGATTCTGGAAAGCGGCTCGCGGCGGCGAGGACGGTCATCGAAAGATCCGGCGCAAGGATTCATGCAGTTTATTACACATTTGGAAGATATGACATGGTGGGAATCATCGAAGCAACGAATGACGAGAGCATGGCGCGGATCGCCCTGTCCCTAGCATCACAGGGGAACCTGCGAATGGAAACGTTGAAGGCTTTCTCCGAATCCGAAGCTGGGAAGATTTTCGAAAGTCTTCCCTAGCCGGGCATTTTCTTTCTTTCTGTTTGGTCCTCGCGAGATCTAGTAGTTTGTGACAATATGTCAATGGTTGAAGTCAACGGAGTAAATCTCTTTCAATCTGACATCGGAGCAGGTCAAAGCGTAGTTCTGGTTCACGGGATTGGCGGCGACTATCGAAGCTGGAGCTCCCAGGTAGATGCTCTGTCTCGTGAGTACAGAGTGCTAACTTACAGCCGAAGGATGTCCTTTCCGAATCAAAACCGAGGAGACATTCTAACAGACACTATAGCAAACAATTCAGAAGATCTGGCTGAACTGATAAAGAAATTGGGCATTGCTCCGGTTCACCTTGTGGGACACTCTCTCGGCGGATTTGTTGCCGCATATTTTGCTTCGCAGCACCCGGAAATGCTTCGCTCGCTGGTGCTTGTAGAACCCGCTGTTTCAGGCATCCTTCTCACAAATCCGAATAGCAGATTGCAGCTTCTAATCTTCTTCTTATCTCATCCTTCCACTGCAATAGCTGCGGCGAATTTCTCAGTAGGGGCAAAAAGGGCAATCAAAATTTTGAAAGAGAATGGGGATTCGAAGAAGGCTGCGCAGATTTTCGTCGACACAATTCAAAATACACAGGGCGCATTCGATCGCTTTCCGGAAGAGTTTCGCAAGATAGTGACGGACAACGCCAATACCATCCTGGACGTTGATATACCTCCTCCGCAATTCACGAAGGAGGATACTAGAAGAATCTCCACCCCGACACTCTTGATTAAGGGTGAAACGAGCCACAAGATCTTGCGTGTGATAACTTTCAATCTAAGCAGGTACATCCCTAATAGCAAGCTCGTTTCTATTGGCGGCTCTGGCCATTTTCCCCAAATAGAGAAGCCTGAAGAATTCAACTCAATCCTGAAAGATTTCCTGCGAAGAAGATCTGGAAAGCCAACGTAGCATTTTGCGGTCTTTTCGAAGAGATAGACTTCTCACTTGTGTTGTCACACATTCTTCACGAAGGGAAATGATTTCATGGCCTATGCCTTGACTGAAGAAATCTTCTAGCAACTCTGAAGGACGCCTCGATGCTCATGTTACATTGATCTTTGGAAACAGGCCATTGCTGGTCTTGAAAGAGGCAAGCGACTCCTATAACACCTAATTAGCCGAAGCATTAACTTGGAATCGTCCTTTCCATGTCGCGCATCTTTGGTTTCCTATCTCGCGGAGAAAATCAAATCCTCGACAGGCAATCGGAAACCTCGAGGCCACAATTAACGCGTCTCGTCACTTCCCTCTTTTGGTTTCTGCCCTCAAGGCTCACGAGGTTTGTAACTTTTCCTTTCGATGCTTCTATTTTGGATCTACCTCCAAGCTTCATGCCTAAAAGCTTCGTGTAGAACTCGATCGATTTTTCTAGATCTTTCACTCTGATTCCAGTGTAGGTGAATTTTGACTACATGCAGTAATCACAACAATGGCGATCTCGTTTGTTCAAAAGTACTTTGCCGACGCTTAACTTCCTTTCTAGTTGTCGACAGGCCGAAGGAGCAGATAAGGACCAATTGTCAAGTGCACCTTATTCTTCGCCTCGCGAACTTGGTCTACGAAACTTGTTTACGGAGGCCCGATCCTTTGGGTTAATGTTTCGCGTTTGCAATTCGTGGTATTCAATAGTACCTATTATCCAGAGCAGTGATCTGAGCGTGTCTCTACATGTTCGTCAGGTTCCAAAAGAAGTCGCCCCAGAACAAGTCTAATCCCCCGAAAATCCCATGACTCGGTTTTCAGAGCGAGTCCTCACGAAACCGAATTTTTGCTTATTAGAAACCACGTATACTTTGAGAAACATGCCAACCTACGTTCTCCTATCGAGTTTGACACCCGAGGGTCGAAAGACCGTCAAAGAGAGGCCGAACAGAATAACCGAAGTCAACAAGGAAATCGAACAATACGGGGCGAAAGTAGTGTCCCAATACGTGGTACTCGGGCCATATGACTTTGTGACAATACTGGAGGCCCCAAACAACGAGACTGTAGTAAGAGTCTCAGCAGAACTAGGCTCTCGCGGAACAATCCAGATCCTAAGCATGCCTGCGTTGTCGGTCCAGAGTTTCGCTGGAGGTTTCAAAGGAAAGAAAGGCTAAACCACAATTTTGCGGTACTTTCTGGCCCCCGCATGTTATGGAAACCGTTCTTCTCAATGCTTCGCTTGCTGGAGAGGAATTGTCGGACTAGCATTGGCGAATCAACTATGGAGACGGCTGAAATCCGCTGTCCCGCGAGACCCAGCTCCAGGCAACCTTTCAGTGCTTTGGCCCGAAAAATGAGCTCAATCTCACTCCCTGTCTTGGAATGCGTAACTGGCAGCGCGACCATCTCGAGGTCCGTGAGTTCAACCAAGTGAACTGGTTTCCTTACTATTCAAGATTCTCACTTAAGAAACCAGGTGGCTTTGCTAAAGGGTTTCAATTCTATCACCCATATAGCTACCATGCGATCGATTATCTTTCCTTCCCGCCTGAGTTTAACAAGATCCAGGGAGCACATCGTTGTCTAATATCGGTTTCACCCGTATCTAGT
>DAIDAB010000027.1 GCA_027310845.1 bacterium
GCTCGACAAACGCGATTTTGCATCTCCTGGCTCTTTCAAAGGAAGCCGGAGTGAAACTCGCATTGGATGATTTCGAGAGAATAAGGAAGAAAGTGCCGCACATCGCTGACTTGAGGCCCGGAGGAAAATACGTCATGACAGACCTAGACAACGTGGGTGGCGTGCCTCTCATAATGAAGAAACTTCTTGAAAGCAAAATGCTTCACCCAAACTGCCTAACTGTCAGCGGGAAAACAGTGAAGGAAACCCTGGGCGCTTTCAAGTTCCCCGAAAAGCAAGATGTTGTAAGAGAGATAAGAACGCCAATTAACCCGCACGGAACCGATGTGATCTTGCGCGGAACTCTGGCCCCAGAGGGAGCAGTAGTAAAAGTCGCTGGGCTCGACTTTTTCAAATTCAAGGGAAAGGCGCGGGTGTTTGACCGAGAGGAAGATGCTTTCGAAGCAGCCGCAAAGAAAAGCAAGATTCGTGATGGGGACGTTGTTGTCATAAGGTATGAGGGACCGAAAGGAGGCCCAGGAATGAGGGAAATGCTCGCAGTAACAGCGGCTCTAGTAGGACAGGGCCTTGGTCACAAGGTTGCATTAGTCACAGATGGAAGATTCTCTGGAGCGACTAGGGGCTTTATGGTGGGGCATGTCTCCCCTGAAGCTGCGCACGGCGGGCCGATAGCTCTTGTCAAGGAAGGAGACGAGATCGAGATTGACGCAGAGAAGGGAAAGATAGATCTCCTAGTCTCGCCCTCAGAACTCTCAAAAAGGAAGAGCGTGTGGAAGCCCGCAGTGCCCAAATACAAATGGGGTGCGCTTGCAAAATACGCTTCTTTGGTCGGGTCAGCATCAGAAGGGGCTGTCTGCTATCCAAAATTCTGAGCGAGTTTTGACACGGCCTGTCATCAGCAAGCTACTCTAAAGCTCGCTGATTGCGTCTCCGATGTTGGCTGGCTCCTCTGAGAGTTTCTTTCTAGGCTTTTTCTTGGTCGGCCAGCCAGATGAGAAGACAGGCTTTGGCTCGCTTTCTGGTGCCGCGGCTTTCTCATGGGTTTCCGGAACCGTTTCGAGCTCAGGCTCATCATCAAGTGGAGATTGCCTAACCTCAAGCTCAGCCTTTCTCGGTTGAAGCATTGATTCCTTCCTTGAACGTGATCTCGTTGGCCTTTCAGCTGTTGCTTCCTTCATCGACTGCGATTCGATTTGTGGCGCTGGCATTGCTTCCTCTGGCGCTGCTTCCGTCACAACCTTCACTTCATCGGGTTCAACCTTCACTTCTGGTTTCGCAATCGGTGGCTTCGATTGTTTAAGATCGCGTTTGAGCTGAGATTTGAACAACGGGCGAGCACCAGATCCAATCGTGGATTTGAAGGGAGATGAAGATCTAAACATAGATCTCGGCTTTGGCTCGGGTTTCTCAACTGGTCTCTCTTCAACTAATTTGACTTCAGGCTCAACTTTCACTTCTGGTTGGGGGGCAGGGACTTTTGGTTGTGGAGAAGACTCGGGTTCAGGTTTAGGCGCCGGAGTTTCTGGCACAGGCGCTCTGGACAGAGTCCTTTCCTCTATCTTGGGCTCTATCCCAACTTTTGGTAGCGAGTGGACTTCGATCTTGATTTCAGGCTCCTCTTTATCGAGAGACCTTGCCTGCGATTCTCTTATCGTATGGCTCTCTTCTTTTTCATCTTCAATCTTTATTTCGGTGACAGGCGCCGGAAGAGGGGGTTTAATCGTGTTCTTTGGTTCGATAGGTAGATCTGACTTGATAATGGGCTTGCCTTGAAGCCTTGAAGCCTTAAAGATAGGCCTAGAATCCTGCTTGAATGGGGCGCCGATGTTTGTCTGCGCCTTGAACATTGGCCTTGGCTCTTGGTTTGATACTTCCCTCTCCTTTAGCTCTGGAAGGGGAGCAATTTCAGGTGCGTTCTGCTTTGCGTCAACAATTGTCGGAACGCTGGGCGCTGGCGGTGTACTCTCTGCCTTTGGTATCACAATCTTGCTTCTTTTCTCGAAATCGACGCCTTTGAGACTCGGGAACATATTCGTGCTCGCTGGTGCCGTGACAGAAGATGCTCGCGCGATCCAATGAAGGTGCTGCTTTGATTTGCACTTTGGACATTTTACTGCCGCTTCTACTGGTGGATTGAGCGCCTTGTCATTGAAAGGAAACCAAGCATTTCCACAATATCTACACTTGGCATGGAGATTGAACTGCCCTCTTGACTGGATTTGGGCCTTAAGAGAAGTTGACAACTGATTTCGGCGCTATTTATGTCGGAACAAACATGATTTAAGCAAAATGCATTCTGGATACTAATCAGATCCAGATCTCTCGAAAGTATCTCGCGCTCTAAACCTATGAAGCACCAATTCAGATTTCAAATCCATTTGCGAATAAAGGATCCGAAACTCGGTAATTATATATCGGGAACCCGAACATCCATAACCGCAAATGCTCCAAGGCCAAACGATAGAACAAGCAAAGGTTGTCATCGGAATCACCGCTTACAACGAAGAAGCTACTATAGCTAGGGCGGTCGTTCGTATGCGCGGCGTCGCCGACGAAATTCTACTCTGCGACGATGGATCTACCGACTCGACATCAGAGATAGCCGAGGCTTTGAGCTGCAAGGTTCTCTCGAATGCGCACAAACTGGGTCCAGTGGAAGCAATGAGAACGCTGTTTCTCGGAGCCTTGAAAGCAGAGGCAGATGTTCTAGTAGTTCTTCCTACCAATGCCGCTTTTGAGCGCAATGACATCTCAAAGCTGGCTGATGCAATTCTCAACAGGGAGTGCGATGTCGCGGTTGGCTCGAGAGTCCAGATAGAACTTCCAAAAGCTGAGAGCGAGCTCTCAGGCGACGTTCTGACTGCGGCCGGAATGCCGCTAAAGGATCCACAATCACCGTTCAGAGCCTATGGAAAGCAGGCACTCTCGAAACTAGTTTCATACCTGCACGACGACAGCGACGTTTTGACGTATGCAATGAAACTCGGATTGAACATCTCTGAATACCAGTTGTCAACGCTGACCGAACATATGGAGAGTCCGGAAGTAACGCATGGAAAGAAAGGAAAGAAACAAAAGATCCATGCAACTGGAGGGAAGAAGGCTTTTCTCGATAGACTAATCAGTAAATTGTTCAGCTTCCAATCGACAGCACTTTATGGAGAACTCTCAATTGCAACTTTTGCCGCAGGCGTGGTCTCCTCAGCATACGCAGCATACGAATTCTACAAGGCTGGAGTTTACCTGAATATGAATATCGAAATCTCTCTTGCTCTCTTCGTGATTGGAGCAATATTCAGCGTCGGAACTGCCCTTCTTGGCTCTTCCAAGAAATTGTCAACTGAATAGATCTAAACAAACGAACAAATTCCCCAGGATACTAGAGGATCGTCTCTAGCAAATGCGATCCGAAAGAGGTAGAGCAGCCTAGGCTTCGCCGCAACAGACCAATTGGGTTAAAAGATGTGCCCTCAGCACTTTTCTTCGGCTGGAATTATTCGCTCGCCGAGATGATTTGACTGAAGTACAAATGGGTTGCCCTGAGCGTTACTACCGTCGGCACCCTGATGGCAGGAATTGACACAAGAATAGTCATTGTGGGCCTTCCAACAATAGCGAGAGAGCTTGGGGCAGACGTCGAACAAGTAATTTGGGTAACCCAGGCCTATTTGCTTGCGAGCACAATCGGGCTCCTGCTCATTGGACGAATCACCGATCTGATCGGACGTGTCAAAATATACAATTATGGTTTCATCATATTCACAATTGGGTCTGCGTTCGCCTCACTATCGGTTTCTCCAGGAGAATTAATAGCTTCCAGAATAGTTCAGGGAACCGGATCAGCTATGATAATAACCAACAGCGCTGCGATCCTGACTGATGCTACGCCTCAAAATGAACTTGGAACTATCCTCGGGATAAACCAGATCGCCTTTCGAATTGGCTCGATTTCTGGACTGACACTTTCCGGAATAATAATTGCGATTGCCGACTGGAGGGCTCTATTCTACATCAACATACCGATCGGGATATTTGGTACGATCTGGGCGCACAAAAGATTGCGAGAAATCTCGACGAGGGACACCGCCACGAAGATGGACTGGTCGGGATTTGTCATGTTCACGACCAGCCTGACGCTCATGCTTCTTGCCATTACATTTCTAAGTTACGGTGGCTCTGATCTCTTCTCGGGTGCAGCTATGATAGTCGTGGGAGCACTGATGATGGTTGTATTCATAAAGATAGAGTCAAAGATTCCAGCTCCACTCCTAGATCTCAAACTTTTCAAAATGAGAAGGTTCGCTGGAGCCAATCTCGCGCAACTGCTCAGTGCACTCTCATGGTCAGGCATTGTGATCATGCTCTCTTTCTACCTCCAGATTATCATGGGTTACTCTCCATTACAAGCTGGTCTTAGCATTCTCCCGCTCGAGGCAACTTTCATAGTCCTTGGGCCATTGAGCGGAAGGCTATCCGACAAATATGGATCAAGACCTTTTGCAGTGCTCGGACTGTTAGTCAGTAGCGTGGGATTCTTCCTACTCGCAGCAATCACGAGTCCGGCAACCCCCTACTTTGAGATCGCAATCGTGTTCGCATTGATGGGAGCTGGCAACGGGATGTTTGTCTCACCAAACATCAGTGCCATCATGGGCTCTGTGCCAGCGAATAGAAGAGGCGTGGCTTCGGGTTTCAGGGTCACACTCTTCAACGTTGGAATGACTGCGAGTTCTGGTCTTGCTGTTCTACTTATATCACTGGTCATACCTTACGGAGCCTTCTCTGCCCTCCTTCAAAGCTTTAACCCTCTCGCGGCCTCGCAGGTAGTACGAGATCAATTTGTAGGCGGATTCAAAATCGCCGCCTTTGCATTCGCAGTTATCAACTCAATTGCGATAATACCTTCTTTCATGACAGGCTCAAAATCAGGGGAGGCTCCGCTTGAGAGTCTTAAAGCTGAAGAAATTGGGCCAGAGTGAGTTTCAAAATTATTTTCACTAGATCTCTGAAATTTGATTTGTATGAAACACATACTGTGCATGTTCTGTTGATGGTTCATAGAACCGATTTATCAAACAAGTTGTTCCTTATGCCGAGTAGTGAACCAAATCATAAGTAGAGGATAAGCAATTGCTTTGGATAGCTAGAAACAGAAATTCCAATGAAATCTACTGAACATGCAATTCCTCAATTGTTTTAATTGAGGTAATACAGGAAGTCCAATAACAGTGGTTTTCAATACAATTCTTATCTCGCTCCCTAATTTTATATTGTCTCCCCCCTAGTAGATTTTTCACCGGCGCGCTGATGTTCTACCTTTAGCTTAAAGGATCCACAAAAAACAATGCATGAATCCGTCGTCCAAGGATTCCAAGTTTAGGAAAGAAAAATGGATCTCTTGCAAAGTGATGGTCAGAAACCTTAAAGCCAGAACTCATAACACGCTTCGAAAGAGCAGTTCTGTAGGAGCAGAACACCTAGAAACCAACACTAGACAATCAACCAGAGTGAATCGTCGATAACATATGGCAAACAAACGCAAGACTGATTTGAGCAGGCACCAGAGAAGGCAGAAAGAAAAAGGCCTGCCATGGGGATACATCATCCCAGCAATGATAATCATCATTGTAGTTGTAGGTGCAGTTTACGTCGAAGCAAGAAATGGAGTTACGACTACATCGACAGAATATCTGTTGGCACCTGCCGGTCAATTGAATTACCCCTTTACATGCCTTGGCAGCGAATCACTCTATTTGCACATTCATCCTTGGCTGCGTATTGTGATTGATGGCCACAACGTTACCATTCCGGGAGCAATCGGAATAAAGAACGCCGTGCCTGCGGGTCAAGGCTCATTTGGAGAAACATATGGCGGAGGGTCTAATAGTTGCTTTGAGCCTGTTCACACCCATGATTTCTCTGGCATTATTCACATAGAGTCTCCAACCAATACCAATTACACTATCGGCAATTTCTTCAACATATGGGCCGAGAGCTATGCCTACGCTTTGGTTAACGGAACCATACAGCGTCCCATAGTGTTCAACTCAACAGACATTCTTGGGTACACGACGAACAGCACTTACCATCTGATTCTCCTGGTGGATGGACAACAATCGACAGCATATGGTTCGCTTGTACTGAATACGTTGGATTATTGCAGCGCAGCGGACACTGCGAGCTCCAATCCATGCTCATCAACAGCGGGAGGCAATCCATCGTGGAATGGTGGGACTTCACCCTATCCGTACGGGACGGGACATACGATTGTTATTGAATACGGGCCAGCATCCTCAGTGTGAATGATAAACTGCGCCTCAAGAGCAAATTTTTTCACACAAATATTCGATGGCTGGAGCTATTTGACAAAGATAGTCTAGCTCTGATCGTCCCAACTTGTGGAAACATGCTCAAGGAGATCAGCGCCGAACTCACCCTTGTTCAGCCTGCCAGCAAGAATCCCATCTTCCCTAAAGTAAAATCTCTTCGAATACTCGACGAGCATCCGACGCGTGTTGAATTTCGGCGAAAGAGTTGCGATTGAGCGCTTTACTCTTTCAATCCATTTCCTCGGAAGACCATTCTCTCTCTCGTAAAACTCTGGTATGACCTCGTTCTCCAGGATCTTGTAAAGCGAATCCGAATCTACCCTGTCCTGATCGTGGTGGCTGTGCAATTCCGATCCACTTCCTATAGCCCAGCCGCACTCTGGAGAGTAAGCTTCCGCCCACCAACCATCGAGTATGCTCAAGTTCAAAACGCCGTTTGGCACAATCTTCATCCCGCTTGTCCCGCATGCTTCATGCGGTCGCCTGGGGTTGTTGAGCCATACGTCAACACCAGAGACGAGCTTTCTTGCAAGAGAAATATCGTAATCAGGAATGAAAACTACTTTTCCATATGATGCCTCGCTTCTTGCAAAGTGGACTAGCTGTTGTATCAGGAGCTTTGCTTCATGATCCCTTGGATGGGCCTTGCCGGCGAACACAAACTGGACAGGATGCGAGGAGTCGCGTAGCAGTTTTGAAAGCCTCTCCTTGTCAGCAAGGATGAGATTTGCCCTCTTGTATGTTGCAAAACGCCTCGCAAATCCGATAGTCAGCGCATTTGGATCAAGTATTGAGCTTGATTGAGCGTGATATCCTGCCAGTGAGTAGCGGCTCCTTACGAAATCCACGAGGCCTGCTCTGGCTCCAGTGCGTGCATTCCACAGAACTTGTGAGGGGATGCTATTCGCCTTTGACCACATCTCTTCCTCATTAGTTCTCTCGATCCAGATGGGGCATAGGTACTCGTCATAGATATCAGCCATCTCGTCTGATACCCAGGATGGTATGTGTATACCGTTTGTAACACACTCAATTTCTCTGGTTGGTTCTTTCTTTGTGTGCTCTCCAGAGAGAAGATGCGCCCAAAGCTTTGCTGCCACCTCCCTATGAAGATTCGAAACGGCGTTGACTTCTCTTGAAAGCCGAATCGCAAGAATTGCCATATTGAATCCATGCGAACCGCCGTCACGCCCCAAATCAAGAAGCTCTTGATTCGAGATGCCAGTTTTTTTACAGTACCATGATAGGTATCTTGTTACCATATCCTGTTGAAAGACATCGATTCCCGCTGGAACAGGTGTGTGAGTCGTGAATATATTACCCTGCTTTGTGATGTTTCTTGCCTCAGAAAATGAAATGCCCTTATCCTCGACGAGTTCCCTTATCCTTTCAAGAGTCACAAACGCGGCGTGACCCTCGTTCATGTGGAAAATTGTCGGCGAGATCCCAAGAGCTCGAAGCAGAATTGCCCCCCCGAACCCGAGAATGATCTCCTGCTTAATCCTCGTGTCGTGGTCTCCCCCGTATAGCTCTGCTGTGATTTCACAGTCCTCCCTTGAGTTGAGCCCTGGAAGGTTAGAATCCAAAAGGTAGAGCGAGGCCCTCCCGATCGAGACTTTCCAGGCGCGAATCCTCACCTGTCTTTCTTCAATGGGAACTGAAATAATAAAGGGCTCGTTCGAATCCCCCCCAATTACTGGTTCGCAAGGAAGCTCCTGTGGATTGTTTTCAGGATAGGACTCGGTTTGCCATCCGCTTTGGTCCACGCCCTGTGAGAAATACCCACGCTTGTAGAACAGGCCGATCCCGACTAGAGGAATCCCGAGGTCAGAGGCAGATTTCAGATGGTCACCCGACAGAATCCCGAGACCTCCAGAGTAGATCTTGAAACACTCGGCAAATCCAAACTCTGCAGAAAAGTATGCTACGAGGGATTTTTTTTGCAGCACGCCATAGTTTCTCTCAAACCAGGTGCCTTCGGTTTCGTGGAGGTATTTCCGTTGCTCTTCATGGGCCTCCATGAGAATTGTCGCAAAACTGCTGTCGCGGGCGAGTTCCTCAAGGCGAGTCTTGCTCATATGCTGCAGTAAAAGAACTGGATTGTGTCCCAATCCATCCCAAGCAGCATGGTCCACACTTTCAAAGATTCGCCTTATCCTCCTGTTCCATGTCCAGTACATGTTCTTCGCGAGGTGCTCAAGAGGATCTAAATTATGGGAGAGTCCAGCCCCTTTTGATATTCGGCCTCCAAGAGAAGAAGAGATTTTCCGCCTCTCGGCCTCGCTTTGGTCACTCAAAATGAATAGTCGACTCTTGGTTTGCTATTCAGTAATATAGTTTCGGAAGATTGTATACTGATCAAGACGCTTGATCAGATTATCGCACTCACAATCATCGCCCCAAAGAGTACGAAGAGATATGGGAGGGAAATGAGAAAAGCCTTGAACCCGTTGTCAATCGTGGGATTCCTCAGCATCTTAATGTCAACAGCGATGAATGCAAGTGCCATCACTCCGGCGATAAGATAGTAGGCTATGTTGAATGTTCCCAGAAGGGGTAGCGCGTATGGGAGCACAGAGAAGACAAAGAGGGGAATCGAAGAGTACACTATCCAATGTATGACCTGCTTCTCGCTTTTCAGCACGGAAAGCATGGGGTAGCCAGTCTTCACATAATCTTCCTTGAATTTCATCGAAAGGCCCCAAAAATGAGGCGGAGTCCACAGAAACACAAGTAGGCCTATGTATATCGCCGGCCATTGTACGAAACCAGTAGCCGCGGCCCATCCAGCGAGCGCAGGAAATACTCCAGCCACTCCACCAATGACGATGTTCCACTTTGTCCTTGGTTTAAGATACATTGTGTAGAGGAAAACATACGAGAGCGCGCCGAGCAAAATCATCAGCATAGTTGTTGCGTTGAAAGCCCAGTAGGCTAGACCAAGGCCAAACGCTATGGACACGACGCCGAAGGTTAGAGCATTCTTTGGGGGAATCCTGCTCTGGGCTACAGGCCGCCAGTCAGTCCTCGACATCACGGCGTCTTTTCCCCTCTCCAGGTACTGGTTGATTGCCGCAGAGCCCCCAGATCCGAGTATTCCAGCCACGGCAAGCCAGAGAATTCCGAGAGGTTGGACTGACCTTCCCGCGGCGACAATCATCGCTGTGATGGCTTCTAACACCAAGAGGACCATGATCCCCGGCTTCATCAATTGGATGTAGCTTGCAATCGTTTCTCGCAATTACTCTCTCTCTGCTTTGTGATTTCAGACGCTACGTCCAGTCCTGAACATTGTCCTTATGCTTTTCGCTCAAAAATAGAGCGACTCCACAGGACAAGAGTAGATAAGTCAGGAGAGTTTCCCTCTTCTCTCTTTCCAGATCCTTATCACATTGAACAGGTCGATATCAGAGACTCAAGGCTAATGCAAAGAGTAACACGCGGCTTCATCCTTTTTCCACACCAGATGCTGATCAAGGCTTTACGCAAACCGCTCTAGATCTTGTTTACATCAAACTTTGTATCCACTTTGATAAGGCCTGTTGCGAGGTGAATCTCGGCCTCCTTCACGCCAGGCATTGATTTAATCTTCTGCGAGGCGTCGTTCATACCCTTCATGTCCTTGTAATGAGCGACGACGATCAGATCATGTTTTCCAGTTGCTTGGAGTATGTGCTTTGTTTCCTCGAGCTCCGCGAGCTTTTCAAAAACTTCCTTGAGCTGGTTTGGTTCGGTCGTGATCATCATTATGGCGGCGACCGGGAGTCCAATCATCCTTGGGTTGAGAAGCGCAGTGAACTCTTTGATCACACCATGTTTTTTCAATCGCTCAATCCTATACCTGATTGTATTCTCGTTGCACCCTGTCTCTCTTGCGATAACAGATGCTTGCACCCTTGCATCGTCTTGAAGGATAGTCAAGAGCTTCTTATCTAGCTCATCCAATTTGAAAGATTGCGGGAGCTTCAACACGTTAGCTTCTGATTCCTTGATTTCATGGACTGTTTCTGTCAAATCGGTCTCCTTTACCTCTGAATTTCCTGTCTTTTGAGCATATACCGCACATATGGATAGGCTTTACGCATCAAAAGGAGATCGGGCGGGCGATGCAAGGTATCTATGATAAGTGTGATTACAAGATTCAGGATTCAAACTGAACTCATACAGAGCATCGGATCATTGTGTCTTCTAGGTAACGCGTCGGAGGGAAGTTCCTTTTAGATCTTATACAAATGAGGAATCGAACGAGTAAGAGTACCAACAATGGCCTTGGAATCTAGCCATAGCTTTAGCGGGCCTGATACAATTTCTCCAATGAAGCCATAAGAGGCTACAATTCCTCAACCGAAGTAATGAAGCAAAACATGATGTCCAATATCGGTTGATCTCATTACAATCCTTGTTTTTGCTCCTCCATTTTCGTTTCTTTCATTGATTAATTAAGGCAATTCAGGACCCCCGCACAACGGAGCTATGAAAAATACCACACAGCCAATAGTGGGCTGTAGCGTATCACCCCCTTTTGACATCGGTGAGCGTTTGGATTGGCTTGAGGAAATAACTATCAACAAACAAAGGAAGAAAAGTTCAATCATGCGCGAATGATGAGTGCGTTATCTTCTTAGCCAAATGCGAGCGCATTGGAGCAGCCAATATCAATTTTCGGATCATCGAGTAGTGAATATCTTTGCTCCGCTCTCCTCAAAAAGGCTTTGAGTCAGCTTTGTGATTTCATAGTGAATCATATCAACGGTATTGTCTGCGTCAATGGAAAACCAATTGGAGCTCTCAGCAAGCGCCTCGTACACCTTCGAAACGCGGGCAAGATAGGTAGTATCGGTTTCGAACTTGTCTCTGGAAGTTTTGCGCCTCTGCGAGAGCTCAGATGTTGCTTTGAGGAAAAAGATGTAGTTAGATTGCGGCATGCGGCTTTCGATCTGCCTGAGCCAATCAAGAGGGAGACCAGCCGCCACGCCGTAGGCGATGTTTGATTCGCAATACCTGTTTATCACGACGACCTTTCCATCTTCAAGCCATCTTTCTACTTGCTCTTTGTGTTCGTACCTGTTAGTTGAGTAAAGTATGTGCCTTGCTTCGAGCCCAAAGTGCTTCTTTCCAGAAAGGAATGCCTGGATTTCTTGCCCTATCGTAGTCGAATAATCGGGGAAGCTCAGGTATTCCGCCTCAGCTCCTTTGGACTTGAGCCAGCGGTAGAGCAACTTTGATTGCGTATTCTTACCTGAGGCATCTATCCCCTCGAAGCTGATCAATACTCCGCGATGACTCATCCTCTAGTTACTCTTGCTGCCAAAGTCGCACTTTCTTGCCAATAAAAAGATTCAATAATTGCATGCGCTTTGCCATCAGGAAGGAATCTCTTTGCAGGTCGACGTCGAGGGGAATCAATCGCAGCGCCCTCAAGTCGCACAAGCGGAGAAGAAATTCGTTTCCCATCCTATGATAAAGCCAAACAGCCTCGAAGAACGGACATACCAATCGGAGCTTGCAAGTATCTCTGCAAGTCAAAACACGCTTGCCGTGTTGCCAACAGGCCTTGGAAAGACTGCTATCGCGCTTCTAGTCGTAGCTGAATTTCTTAAGCGATCAGATTCACAATGCCTTGTGCTAGCTCCAACTAGGGTTCTTGTCCACCAGCACCACTTGTTTCTCTTAGAGCACCTTAATCTTTCTCCGAATGACGTCGGCGTCCTGACTGGAGAAGACACGATTGTTGAAAGGAAGGAGATATGGTCGAAGAGGCTTGTCTGCGCAACCCCGCAAGTGATGCTAAGCGACATTCGAAGGAAGAACTGCGATGTTTCCAAATTCTCCCTGATTGTTTTCGACGAGGTTCACAGGGCAGTGGGGAACCATGCGTACAGCTCGATTGCTTCAATGTACAATGAGCACAGCGAGGGGAGGGTTCTCGGGATGACAGCCTCTCTTCCATCGGACAAGAACAAGGTGGAAGAAATCGTATCAAAGCTCAAGATTGCAAAGGTGGAAATAAGAGATGAGAAGAGTGCCGATGTCAAGCCCTACATTTTCAAAACAGACGCTGAGTGGATCGAGCTCACACTTTCACCTCCGCTGAAAGAGATCCAGAAACTCATGAAAGAAGCGCTTGACCACAGGCTCAAGCTCTTGGAAGACGCATCTTTGATCAAGCACAACAGGTATGGTTCTGTCACGCTCAAAGATCTACTGGGCCTTCGAATGAAAGTGGATCAGATCCAAAGTTCGCAGCTTCGGAGCGCGCTTTTCAGTAGCATAAGGCTCCTTCATGCTCTAAATCTAATAGAGACGCAGAGTCTTGGAGCATTTAGGTCGTTCATGGATAGACTCTACGCGAAAAGGCGGGGATACGGAATGGGAGAGCTGCTTGACGATCCAAGAGTCATCCTGGCCTACCAGAAGACTCACGACGCCCTTGAAAGGGGGGTTGAGCATCCAAAGATCTCCGAGGTGATTAGACTCATTGAGAAGGTGAAAAAAGGCGAAAAGGCGATTGTGTTTGCAAGCTACCGTGACAGCGTGGATCAGATCTATTCTGAGCTAATCAAGCATGGATTCAAGGCAGGATACCTCATTGGAAAAAGCGGGCAGAGCGGACAGAGCCAGAAAAAGCAAATCAAGGCACTCGAGGCTCTGCGCGAAGGAGTGTATGACATTTTGGTTGCTACGCAGGTTGGGGAGGAAGGGCTTGATGTCGCAGAGTGCAACCTCGTAGTGTTTTATGACAATGTTCCAAGTGCAGTCAGGTTCGTTCAGCGCAAGGGAAGAACTGGGCGGAAAAAGGAAGGGCGCATTTGCGTACTGCTAACAAAGGGCACGAGGGATGAAGCATATTACTGGCTTGCGAGAAAGCGGATGCGAGATGTCAGGAAAGTTGCAAGCGCTCTGATACTGGACAATGCAAGAGGAGGACCGATGGATCGTTACATGAGAGAGAATCAGAGCGAGAATCTTCCAATTGTCTATGTCGATACAAGGGAAAATGCGGAGTTTGTCAACAGGCTCCGGCACAGAGGAGCGCTGGTCGAGGTAAAACAGCTCGACATCGGAGACTATATCGTGTCAAGCGACGTAGCCTTGGAGAGGAAGACGATTGATGATTTCGTGAAATCGATCTTCGACGGGAGGCTCTTCAAGCAGCTTGTCAACATGAGCGCAAAGTACCAGCGACCGATATTGATCATTCAAGGGGACAAGAAGGAGCTCTCTGGGATAAGCGAATCGGCGTTTTATGGCGCTCTTGCAAGTGTGGTTTCTGATTTCAGAGTGCCTGTATTCTTTGCATCAGATGAAAGAGAGCTAATCGAAATTGTTTTTCATATCGCAAGGCGAGAGCAGATTGAAAAGAAGAGGGATGTTCGCGTAAGGGAGGGGAGAAAGCCTCTCACGCTTTCTGAAACGCAGCGCTACATCGTGTCTGGGATACCTGGAGTTAGTGCGATCTTGGCTGACAGGTTGCTAGAGAAAATGACAACGATTGAAAAGCTCTTTGGAGCAGGTGAGGGGGAACTGCGGGACGTGGAGGGAATCGGGGACGTTATGGCATCAAGAATTAGGCAGCTTTCCATCGCAAAATACGTTCCTTCAAAGCCCTCAGAAATCAAGGAAATAGAGCTCAAGGGTCCGCAGGAGATTTGGGACAATTTGGTTAGCCAGGACTCTCCGAAAGAAGAGTCGGAAATTCCAACTCCGCCCGACGATGATTGAACGTCTCTGGCTCTTTACTCTAGTCATGCTTTTTAACCCAAATCCTCCTGAAATTCTTGAGACTCGGGTTTGAAAGGCACGGACAAAATCTGGATGGACGGGGAGATTATTCCTTGGGACAAAGCCAATGTGCACATTATGACGCACTCTCTCCACTATGGGAGCGCGATCTTCGAGGGGATGCGCTGCTACAAGACAGATCGAGGCTCGATGATTTTCAGGCTTGATGAGCACATGAAACGCCTCTATAGAAGCGCGAAGATCTACGACATGAAGATTCCTTTTGCATCTGATGAGCTAGTCTCGGGAATCAAATCTCTGATCACAGAGAACAGGATCGAAGAGTGCTACATCAGGCCAATAGTCTACTACGGATCCGATGAGCCGGGAGTGAATCCAGCGGGTAACAGAGTGCATGTCTCCGTTGCGATTTGGCCCTGGCTCCCATATCTCGGAGAGGAGGGGCTCAGGAGAGGCGTGCGATGCAAAGTGTCTTCGTGGGTCAGGATCGATCCGAGGTCTCTTCCAATGACTGCAAAGGCCTCTGCAAACTATGCTAATAGCATACTTGCGAAGATCGAATCAAGAAAGATGGGATACGACGAGGCAATCCTCCTAAACAATTCGGGGATGGTCGCGGAAGCCACTGGAGAGAACCTGTTCATAGTTAGCGAAGGAGTCATCCTCACGCCTCCGTTGAGCGCAGGAATACTGCCAGGAATCACAAGGGAGTCGATAATCCAGCTGGCAAGGGACATGGGGTTCAAGGTCATGGAGAGGAATTTTGGTCGAGGGGAACTAGTGATTGCTGATGAGGTGTTTCTCACAGGAACTGCGGCCGAGGTGACTCCTGTGAGAGAGGTCGACGGCGAGCAGATAGGGAACGGAGCAAGAGGCCCAATCACTGAGAGGATCCAGACAAAGTTCTTCGACATTGTAAGGGGAAAGGATTCGAAATACTACGCTTGGCTTGAGCCACTGCATAAGGTTTAGCCGTAAAGGTAGAATAGCGCTAAATATTTTGTGATTTCATGACAAACAGTAATAAGGCAGGCATGAGTATCATACCTATGCGCGTAGACGCCTACTTCGAAGACGCCACGGCTGAACTTTTCATTGTACTACTTTTCTAGAAAGGTGCAAAGATGTCTAGTCATATTGGAACACGCCAGCTCTATCCTGTAAAGGGCGGGTACTACGTGCCCGCCGAGACATTCACGCTTCTGCAAAACTACGAGGAGCAGTACTGGCCGGAGATAATTTCGATAATTGCCTCGTTCACAAACGGGTACAGCGTAAAGGCCTCGCTCTCAAGAGAGGAAGAAGCCAAACTACTTTCCAAATTCCCAAAGAAGGAGAAAACTGAGCTGCAGATAGACGAGAAAATGCAAAAGATACTCATTGCTCTCGTTGAAAGATCTCCGAGGAGGATCTGGGAAGTTGCGGAGATTGTAGAGCCGCCTCTCCAAAAGGGGAGGAGGGTGATTCCCAGTCCGCACATACGCGTTGCTATCAAGAAGATGAATGGCACACTCGTCATGAGCACAAAGAGTGAGGTTGAGATAACAGATTCTGGGCTGAAGGCGATAACAAAGCTAGTCGGGCCTGCTCGCATTGAGGAAGCAAGAAAGGCCGGGGTAGTGTTGAAAGCGGCAAGGGAGAAGGATCTTCAGATGAGGCGCGAGCAGTACCTCTCTTACGGCATGCTTTGAATTTAGGTATGTACTGCATCTGCTGAGCCAGTGGAAGCGGCTCTGTTTGATCCGAACTTTCCTTCCTCTCTTTGTTGATCCTTTTAGCTAAAGGCAGAACACTCGCGCGCCAGTGAAAAATGCACTAGGGGGGAGACAATATAAAATTAGGGAGCGAGATAAGAATTGTATTGAAAACCGCTGTTATTGGACATCCTGCATTTGCTTCAATTGAAGCAAGTGATGATATTTCTTGGCTACGAAGACATGGAGCTTGCTTGAGAGACTTCGGAAATGAGCTCTTTAAATAATTACAGAACCGCTACATAGTAATCTCAGAGCTTGCTGCCACAGTTTCCGCAAAAGTTTACAGAGGGATTGTTTTCTGTTCCACAGCTGGCGCACTTCTTCATTCCAAGCGGAGCTCCGCAGTTATTGCAGAACTTCCCAGAACCAGCAGTTTTGCCACAACTTGGGCAAGTTGTCTGCTGAACTTTGATTTCTCCTGAATATGGAACTTGAGCTTGTTGCTCCTTCCAAGTCCACACTTGACCGCTGGTAGCCTGTGCCTTTGCGGCAGCCATCTCCGACGCAAGCTTTGGGCCATCGTCGCTGCAAAGCCCTCCGGCTTCCTCATTCCAGTCTTGATCGCATACATACTTGTGACAACGCGGGCATCTATGAAAGTGAGACATTGCCTCGTTGGAGGCCTGTTGGAATGCGACTTCGCGTTCCTTGTTCCACTCTGGCGTCTGATAGGCCTGGCCACCAAGCGCGCCTGCGAGATATGCATTGTTGTTGACCATGCTACCAAAGCTAGAAACTTTGTTGAAAAAACTCTTCTTCTTTGCGGACTTGGAGCCTACGAATTCTGACTCATAACCATCTCCACAAAGATCGCACTTGAAAATAAACTGGAATCCGTTTTCCGTGCTCTTATCCTCGAAATTCCTAGTGAACGACTGCATTGGCACGATGGTCTCAAACTCACATAT
>DAIDAB010000028.1 GCA_027310845.1 bacterium
AAACTGAACGGGGGTGATGTCACAGGCCGAATCGATGTCGGCGGAATTTTGGAGTCCAGACAACCACTGAATTTCGGGGATATTGATGTCGGAGGGATAGTCACACTCTCTGGATCCAGTAAAGGGGGCGATGTCGATGTCGGAGGAAAGCTTCGAGTGAGAGGCGATCTAGAGTTCAGGAGATTGGATATCGGAGGCGTCGCGGATGTCGAAGGTAAAGCAGTCGGAGAGGGAATTGACCTTGGAGGAAGGCTCAGTATCGCGTCAGACTTGAAGCTCACGGACACTCTTGATGTCGGCGGGGCAGCTGAAATTGGAGGGGATACTGAGGCAAGAAGTGTGAATATTGGCGGATCTCTCCGGAGCAAATCACTCAAAGTGGAAAGGGCCGAACTGAGCGGCCACGTAAGCACGCAAGCGGGAATATTTGCGACAGGTCCGATAAGAGTTGAGCGAAAGAGTCGTGTTGAGGGTTGGATAAGGTCTCTTGATTCCGTGATTGTCGAGTCTCGTGGAGTGGTGGAATCAGTATCTGCTCCCAGAATAATAATGGGAGAAAGATCAAAGGCATTGAATCTTTACGCGGATCTGCTCGAAATAGAGGAGAGGGTGGAAATACTCGGAGAAGCGCTCTATACCCAGTCAATCTCGATTCACACTTCTGGCTTCGAAAGCACTAGTCAAAAACCGCGCAAGGTGGAAACCTTCACCGGAGAAAAGAGATGGAATTGGAATCACGCTCAAGACAAACCTGAACAGGCTTAGCACTTCTGATTGAGATCAATTCGATAGATCTGGGGCTGGACTGGAAGTTGAAGGCTGGCTCAAACTCTCAAACTGAAAGTGACTCTGGCGAAAGAAGGAACACCGTCGATATTTACGCTGAAGTACTTGAGGTCGTGAAGCGCTATGGGGGTCACGGGCGAGTGACACGCATCTCATATGGAGTGGGAATGCCAGTCGACAGGTTGAAGAAATTTCTCGCGAGTTTGGAGCGTTTCGGCCTTGTCAGAGGAGATAGAGAATCTGAACCAATCGGTGTGTTCTACATTGTCACCGCTAGAGGACAAGAGTTCCTTGACACGTACTGGAGAATGAAGGGATTTCTCGAAGCCCTTGGGGAAGTCTAGTAGCAATCTTTCAATAGCCGTTCTGAAAGCTGATTTGAATCAAGCAATTCTGCGCAGGGCGTGAGCGTTTGGAAATAGTTCCGATTAGCGAGTATTGGGAACTTATTTTGAAATCGAAGGCTGCGCCATTCATTGGCATAATAGCCAGAGTCCCTATGAGACTCTGGCGCGACATGGCTCATATGCAGGCGGAATTGAAAGAAGTGGATTCAAGGCAACTTTATGCAAAACCGAGCACATTTCACATCACAATCAAAGGGCTTGGCTTTCTCGGAGAGAAATTTGACGATGCGAAACTTGAAACTGTTCTTCATAGGGTCTCTTCCATACTTGAAGAGTTTCATCCTTTCACCTTGGAGTTCAGGGGGCTTGGAGTCTTTCCAACCTCAGTCCATATCAAAGTGGTAGATCCAGCAGACCAGCTGAGGATGATGAACAAGAGACTCGTACAAGAACTCGGAGCTCAAGTTGAATCCAGCGAGTACGACGAAGACGCTTACATCCCTCACGTAACGATTGCGACCTTCACGACAAAGGAGGCTGGTAAGGTGATCCAGAAAGTGAGTTCCCCCGAGATGCAAAGTCTTTTGCTAGGCGAATGTATGGTTTTTGAAGTGGAAGCAATCGAGGCAAATATGTTCTTGGCACTCGGTCCAGAGGAAACGCAGGATCGAGCATTCTCCTACCTGAGGTCATTCCACCTCGGCGAGAAGCCGAAAGCACGCTTCAAATAAGATTGTGCATCACCTTGAGATCAGATTCGAATTCCTTGAGCGCAAATGGAACTTGATAAGGAATCTGCTCTTTCAAAGAAAGCCCCTTTGATTTTTTCTCGTTCCATACCCGGCTGTTAAAGTCTAGGAGCTCCTTGCTGTGTCTCAGGTATTCTTGGTTCCACTTTTTGGAATCAGGGAAAGTCTCCTTGTGTATGCTTTGCTTCGAATACATGCTTAGCCAAATTGTCTCTGTAATGAACGGGCACACAGGCGCAAGAAGCAGAACTATTGCTCTAAGGCATTGGTGCAAAGTATATTGGGCTGAAATCTTGTCCTTTTCGGAGAACCCTTGTCCATAAGCCCTTCCTTTTGAAAGTTCGACGTAGTGAGCTGCGAAGATGTTCCATGTAAAATCTCTGATCTTGTTTGCCGGAATGAAAAAGTTGTAATCGTTGTAACCCTCAAGACACTCCTCTTCAAGCTTAGACAGTTCAGAGAGTACCCACTTGTCCGACGGCGCAAGTTCATTATAGTTCGCCTCGTTTTCGGGCCTTGGAATCCCTGAAATGAATCGCGCAATATTCCACAGTTTCGTGAGGAACTTGCCCGCACCTGCAATCTTTTGCTCGGAGGTTACATAATCGGATCCTATAGAAACCTCAGAGGCGGCCCAGAGCCTGAAATTCTCGGCGCCGTATTTCTGTATAATGGGCAAAGGCTCCATAATATTGCCCTTGCTCTTGCTCATTTTCTCGCCTCGTTCGTCCAGTCCCCAGCCGGTTATCCACACATCAGTCCACGGCAGTCTGCCAGTAATCTCCCAGCAACGAAGGATGCTATAATGGAGCCATGTCCTGATAATGTCCTTCCCTTGCGGTCTGATTTCCGCCGGATAGGTCTTGGCGTGGAATGCTTTGTCTTCGAGGTACTTCGTGATGTATAATGTGCTCACGCTCGAATCCATCCAGGTGTCAAACGTTCTCGTGTCGCCAACGAACTCTTTGGATTCGCATTTTTCGCATGCTTGGTTGCCTGGAGGGGGATCCTTCCAAGGCCTGTAGTAAGCACCTGGTTCCGGAACGTATGGAGTTTTGCACTTGGCACAGTACCAGACTGGAACTTCGGTGCCATAGAATCTCCTCCTTGTGATCGGCCAGTCCAATGTGACATCTAACCAGTTCAGCAGTATAATCCTGTGCATCTCAGGATGGAACTTGAGCTCATGTGCGAGCTCCCAGAGTCTGTCCTTGATATCAACTACCTTGAGATAGTACTCCTCGAGAGGAATGATTTCAATCGGTGTTTTGCTACGGTCGCACATGGGTGTGCGGTGGCTAATCGCCTCTATCTTTGAGACGAGCCCAGCTTTCTCGAGCTTGTCGATCATCTTCTTTCTTGCCGCTTTCACAGTGAGACCTGTAAGGTCATCTCCTGCCGCGGGCTTCATCCTGCCGTCGAGTCCAATCGCGATGATTTCTTGCAGCCCTAATTCGCGAAACATCAAGGCGTCGTTGTAGTCACCATAAGAGCACACCATTACAGCTCCCGTTCCAAACTCAGGCTTTGCAGAGCCGTGGGCCAGAATAGGTACTTCGCGATTGTAGAACGGAACCTCGGCATTCTTTCCTATGAGGTGCTTGAATCTTTCGTCTTCAGGATTCACAATTACGGCCTGGGCTGTGCAAATGAGCTCAGGCCGAGTTGAGGCGATCGGTATCCTCTTATCTTCCTCAGAAATCTTGAATGAAAAGTGGACTAGTTTTGTTGGGAGCTCTTTATACTCGATCTCCGCATCAGCGATTGTGGTTCCGCAATCGACACAGTAGTTACTTGGTCTAGTACCTATGTAGATCCTTCCTTTTCTCCATTGTTCAATGAACGTGGCCTGCGTCAGTACGCGATAGCTTCCTGCGTCGGTGCGATACTTATGTTCGAAATCCGCAGATAGTCCCATTGCTTTGAATGTCTCAACCATCTCGGCCTCAAGGTCATCAAGAGCTACACTGCAAAGCTCGAGAAATTTCTCCCTGGGTGTAGTTTTGATGTTGACGCCGTACTTTTTCTCAGTGTAAAGCTCGACAGGAAGCCCGTTTCTATCTATTCCCAATGGAAATAGAACCTCTCGGCTGAGCATCCTAGCGGTACGAGCAATCATATCTATTAGAGCATAATGGGAAGCGGAGCCGACGTGGAGCTTTCCAGATGGGTAAGGCGGGGGAGTGTCGATAACAAAAAGTGGCTTCTTGGAATCTGGATTGAACGCAGAGATACCGACAGATTTCCAGTAATCGAGTAGCGGCGCTTCTAGTGCTTTGTCCCAACTCTTTTGGCTTTCAAATGCAGTAACTTGCTTTGACGGCTGTTGCGCTTCAATCTGCATTATAGATTACACCTTGTATCGCAACAGCGCTGATATTCCGCCAAAGCTCTTGAGCATGGCGCCATCTTCTGTTTTTGAGGATATAACCTCCACGCGGGTGTTGGAATCTATTGCAAGATCCGCAAAATAGTCAACGATGTCTTTTTCGGTAACCTGGATTTCCTGGCTGCCACACTTGTTACACGGGCTGCTCATGAGTGCCTGCTTCTCGTTCACGTAATGAGACCTCTTGATGAACTTCTCCCTTACATCGCCACATTTGCTGCACGCCGCTTTCAAATAGAGCGTATCCGAATCCTCGCTGATCAGCACAATATCGACCGCAGCGCGCCTGAGTGCCTTGATCACGTCGTCAACCCCGTATATCGCGAGCCCAGTGTCAGAGTTGACCTCGCGAAGGAACCGCTGGACAAGCTTGCTTTCCTGGATGACACGAGCATTTTGCAGGAGATCACCAGACTTCTCGATTGTCTCTCTAACGCCCTCTCTTCCGGCGTAACCTGTATCGAGGACACCTAAGATCATCTTCTGGAGCCTGTAGTCAAGATAGTTTTCTTTCACGAATTGATCCTTTGTCGGGCCCGGTCCGCTCACGATCAACCCCTTTACAATGTACTGTTCGAGAAAAGCCTTTTTTGCATGATCTGCAAGTCTGTTATAGTACTCGGTCAGCTCCATTTCCCTTAGGCGCTCATAACGCCTAGCCGATTGGCCTCCTTTGCGAGTCTTTCCAGAAACCCCAGAGCTCGTTACATCCACAACTTCCCAGTTATCGCCCGAAACAATGCCAAATCCCGATTCTGTCGCGTCGAGCGCCAAAATGCCGATTACATTTTCCTCCTTGAGCATTTCCCTCAACGGATCAAGGTGAAAGTGGTCGTCGCATCTATAAAGGTAGGTCGTTACGGGCTTGCTAGGTAGGACCTCGTGAAGTTCTATTACTTCATTCCCTGGACCTCCTGGTCCGGGGATGGCGCCGCAGAAGATTATCAGGCCGTTCTCTGGCGTGTTCTTGTACAATCGCAGCCGAGCCATAGTCTTTGTTAGAGCGTCCTGAACATGGGCTCGTGTAGTGTCAGACTTTATGTTGGAGGCAGTTCCACTTTCCTCCCTCAGCGCCGAAATAGCTTCGTGTATTGGCTTTTTGGGGGGCAAGTACAATGTGACAAGTTCAGTGCCTCTGCCCGTCTTGTTTGAGAGCTCTGAGAGTAGCTTTCTTATTCTGTAAAGCTGGACGGAATCAAATTTTTTGCTAGTATCGCCATTAGTCATGAGAATAAATCACTGCTGACTGGATAGTCAGCTAACAAAGGAAACTGCGACAGAAGATGTTGAAAATCGCAGAAAAGAGGTCACGGAGTTCATTTGTTCCTTCATCCGCCTTTGTGCTGAATAAGTTCTCCTCAATGGCTTAAAAACTATGCGCTCGCTGGAATCACGAATTTCAGCCTTTGCGCACATTGAGTAGTCGACCCTTAGATAGACAAAACTTGGCGACATGCTCCTCAGTAACTTTTGATGCCTGATTCAAGACTTTCATGTCTATTCCAGGCACGCCGCACATAAGGAGGAGCACATTCTTAGTCTCTAAAGTCACCTTGCTGTCATCGGAATCCCTGTAGGGATAAACTGCAATCAATCTTCCTGAATTTCTATCCTCGATCACGACTTCCATTCCGCGCAAAGCCACAGTACGCTCCATTCCGATTCCCAAGAAACTCTCGCCGGATCTAGACCTCCTCATGAGAAGATTCTCAGATATCCTGTCAAGGTCGAAGGCAGCTATCGCGATTGAAGTCTGAATGGAAGCTAGGTTGTAAGAGTCAACGAGTGTATTGATCGCCGGAAGATCCCTTCCAGAAAGCACTCTTCTCGTAAGGGCTTCTCCGGCGGGCCGTGTTTTAGTTGGGTCAATTCCCACACGCCAGAAGAAATCACGATAAGCTCTGAATATGGGCTGGTCTCTGACTTCCTCAAGCGAAGCAAATGATTTCCTAACTTTGTCCTGGATTTCCCTCTTGAGAGATTCTAGTTCAGGATCTCTTTCCATTATGGAGAGGTTTGCGATCCTGAGCGGTTGCACTTGGAGACCCAGAAATGATGCTGTAAGTTGAGATTCAATCTCCAAATTGGAACAATTCCTGCATTGGGTATTCGCCCCGTTCTTTATTGTACTTTCTGCCTTCATCATGGTGCGTTCTTTGGTCCAGTTGTTTGCTTTTGGCTCGGTGAGGTGGATGCAATTTGGGGCCCCCGAAGTATCGCAATGGAAGACGATTCAATGAGATTAAGTTTCAAGGGAAATAATGAACTATTTTACATTGCCCTCTATGTCCACTCCAAGAGTGTCGGTTGATTGTCAGCGCGCTTCTGAAGATCAGAAACTCTCACGCCAATTAGTCTCACCTTCTTCCCAGAACTTGGGAATTCGCCGAGCAGCCTTATGCACTCTTTGTTAATGGCGTCGAGTGAATCTGTTGGAGCGCTGAGCATTCTAGATCTCGTGTGGGTTTCAAAACCACTGAACCTAATTTTTATGCCCACGTTGCGAAAAAGGTACGCTTCTTTCACGATTCGAGCATGAACATCTTTTGCCACTTCGAGCATAACAAGCTGAACCCGCGAATAATTATCTTCGTCTTCTTCAAAAGTGGTCTCTCCTGACTGTGAAACTGGCTTCCAATGCGGTGTGACTTCGCTAAAATCTGCGCCCTGTGCGACGTTCTTTAGCCAAATAGCAGATCTACCGAATTTCTCCCGAAGGTCGTCAAGAGGAACTCTGTCGAGCGCTCCAATAGTCGTCACCTTGAAAAGATCCGAGAGAAGTCTTTCCGTCACCTTTCCGACGCCGGGTATCTTTCCGACTGGAAGTGGCGCAAGAAACGACCTAGCCTCAGCAGGATCCACCATCGCCAATCCATCTGGTTTGTGCAAATCTGTCGCAATCTTTGCAACGATTTTGGAACTCGCAACACCAATAGAACAAGTAATATTCTCCCCCTGCTTGATAGCGGATTTGATCGAAGTTGCAATCCCTCGTATTGCATCATTCCGAGATTGCCCTGATTCAATCGCATCGCTGATTTGGTCACTCACGTCAAGGTATGCCTCATCAATGCTGACCTGCTCCATTTTGGCAGAGAAACTTCTTATCAGCGACATGACTCGCTCGGAGACCTCGCCGTACAACCTGTGGTCTGGCTGCACATATTCTGCCTTGGGACAAAGCTCCCATGCCTTTGAGATTGGCATGCCAGAGTGAATTCCGAATCCTCGCGCAACATAATTGCAGGCAAGCACGACGCCTCTTCCGCGTCCCTCTTTTGGATCAACGCCCACCACGAATGGTTTGTCTTTGAATCCAGTGTGCCTTGCTAGCTCACACGACGCGTAGAAAGAGTCCATGTCAATATGGAAGATTACTCTATCAGGTTGGGAAACCAAAAGCTTTCACTCGACTAAGTACAGTAGTTCTTTTTTCGATTTGAAGACAAGCCGCAAAGAATTCGCGACCATAAATCTGTTTAAAAGGATGCGAAATGACTTACGGAACGCTGACTCGCTTTGCAAGGTGGGGGTTCTGACTTTCCTGGCTCGCAGGTTCCAATCCGGCCGCGAAGACACCTTCTACCATACTTCATACTTGCGATTATCTTGGTGGTCATAGGGTTCATCGGAGCAAACATTTGGCTACGGTGGACGATTCTAGAGTACATGTATTCTTCAAAGGCCGGGCTCGATTGGTTTTCTATCAATTTCTACGGAGGGCTGACCTTTATCGTAGGTGCTGTACTTGCACTGCTCTTTCTGAATCCAAATCCTCGTAGGAGCGACATATTTGAGGCGTTCAACGCCCTCATGGGCCTGCAATACAGGGCACCATACTTTGGGAGTTATGGCAATCAACCTCCGCAAAGGAGGATCAGGCCGATGTACATACGCCCGAGCAGAATTCTTTGGGGCTTTTGGCAGATAGTCAAATGGGTGATTCTGTTTGCTCTTTTTTCTGCGAACAATGGTTTCCCAGGGTTTGGAAACATCACAATTGTGCTGGACATGGCACTTCATGGGTATGGCAATTGGGCTCTCGTACCTAGGATAATCGGTCTTCCTCTTTACCCAGCTAGTGGCAGCGAAATAATCTCCCTTCTGCCTACTATGGAGATCCAATTCCAGCTTATAGTCTACTTTTTGAATGTGCTCATGACAGTAATCGCAATCAGATTCTTCTTAAAGATAATTAGAGATGTGGTGATTAGAGCAGGAGACAAGTGGATTAGAGACATATTTGTCCTTTTGAGCGCCGTGGCGTTTTCGGTCCTAATTGGCATCCCTTATTGGGGAATGGATATCACGATCCCTTACGATTTTGGGGCAGTTGTTACCGTGTTCGTCGCCTTTGTCGTCCTATCGCTCTTTTTCCATTTCAAGTCGACCCGCGAGACTATTCCACTAGCACAAAGGCGGCGGATGGGAATTGTGGCTGCGACTATAATAATCATTGGAATTCTGATTTTCAACGTAGGCGCGATCACCTTCTACAAGCTGAACTGGAACAACAACTGGCAGCAGTACGAGTGGCAACCTCTGACCCAGAAACAGATTCAAGTGACTCGTTATACTGCTGGAATACAGAACATGTCTTATAGCCCGATAACCAATCTTCCTTCAGGAAACGCGACGGAGACAGTCTCTCTGATACGTCAATGGGATGCCAATGCCTCCTTAACTCAAAGCGAAAATAGAATAGGGGTTAACTGGCTACAGGCAGTGCCTTCGGGGCCTGAGATTGTATACGTTTACAATCACGAATACTGGGTCACTCCGACTACGTTCAATTATCCAAATCCAAACGATTGGATTGCGACACACTTGATTTACACTTACTCTTCCAAGATTATTGTGATGGATTCGCACACTGGTGATTTCGTCAATGCAACACAGGCCTTCAGGCTCACACAACAACCTCTGATGTACTATGGCGAAGGATTCACAAACGATGTTTACGTCAATGTGAACAACGAACCTCAGGCCTTTAACAATGTGAACTACACTGGGCAGCCTGACTATAATCTCTGCGGAGCTCAACGCGCTCTCTGGTTTCTATCGCAAGCACAGGTAGGTTTTGCTCTCACTCCCCCTCAGAATTGTATCAACATGTTAACACAGAGGGATATCTTCCAGAGAGTGCAGAATGTACTCATCTCTGGTCTTGCCATGGATAGCTCGGCATACTTGGTTACAGACTCTGGGGCAGGTGGAAACAACCTTTACTACGCGGTGCAAGTCTATGTTGACTATCCAATTCACACAGGATTCTCGTATGCACTCCCTGGATATGGAAATACACCCTACATGAGATTTTTCGGGGTCGTTCTCGTGAACATAGCAAATGGCTCAATGCAGGGATACACCGTTGCTCAAAATGATGGATTTCTTTCGTCATTCTACAAGCAGTACTATCCAACATGGGGTCAGGCTCCTGCTTGGTTGCAAGCCCAGCTCAGGTATCCTGAGCAGCTACTCGGAAACCAGAATAATCTGAACGGACCAGGACAGCTTGATGTAGATTTCATGTTGCATGTTCAGAATCCCAGTGTTTGGAGATCGGGCTCAGACTTTTTTGAAAGACCACTAAGCACTGAACTTCTATACATTCCATTTGTCCAAGGCAATAATGTTTCATTCACAGCAGTGCAGCTGGTGGAATTCGCCGCTTCTCCTGGAAAGAATCTAGCAGGATTGTACGTAACCTATGGCGGTGATCAACTGGGTCAGATGGCTCTGTACCAATCAAACTCGACGACGGTTGTGACTCCATTCTTAGGTCCATCGGCGGCTTTGAACGCGTTCACTTCTGATCAGACCACGAAGACTGCATTAACACTTACGGGCGCAAAACCTGGTAACATACTGCTCTACCCGGTCAACGGACATTTGTACTATTTCATACCTGCCTACATATACCCATCTGCCAATGCTGCTGGTGCAAGCGTTGTCACAAAAAACCCATTCATCGATGTCATTGACGCGCAAAACCCTAGTGCCCCAGTCCTATTTGTGAACACATCTTCGCCGCTAGATCAGACAATGGGACTCATCAGTAAGCCAGTGACAAGCAATCCTGATCTCAGGCTTCAATATGTGTCGAACCTTTTCACCTCTCAGGGACTTGCTCTTTCGAATATAACAGCCGAGCCTAGTACTACATTTCTGAACACCGTTGGAAATGATCAGTACACTACGGATCCTCAGAATGCGAGTGCGACGCAATTTGTAAACTCGTTCATTAGTTCGTATGTGAAAAACACGACTCTCACTGGAGGACACTTTGCTTTCAACGAAGTATTCTACTGGACTCCTAGCGCCGGCACAATAGACTTCGGCATCGTAGTCGCAGATCCTAGTGCGCCTGGAATAACTGAGCTTTATTACATTTCGCTGTTTGTTGGTCAGTGATCTCCTCTCCATGTCGAGTTCAGAAGAGCGGTTTAGAGCATGGGCGAGATCACGTTCAATTACAGGGGCGTACTATGTTCGAGATCATAGGTTTGAAAAGATGTCAGACGGCACAATAAACGTAGACCGAGGATCTTTTGAACTTGAGGAGGCAGAAGAGATTGCTGAGATGCTCCTTTCCTCTAATCCTATTTCTCACTTGGGCGCCCAAGTTGCAATTTGGGAGAAGAATGGCGGACTTCTAAAGATGGTGCTCGTAGCTGCAATAATTCTGCTTATAATAGTGGTTATCATTGTAAGGCGATAATCGAAGGAGAAGCGCCACTTAATACTCTCAGAAATTTCGCGAGTTCAAAGACATGGCCAAGACGAACAAAAAACACATCTACGTCATTAAGCTCTCTGGTAGCCTTTTCTTTTCCCAGGAATTCAAAAAAGCGGCAGCAACATTTTCATCCACTGTAAAGGAAAGTATGATCACTGCGCTAGTCTTGGTAGCAGGAGGCGGACCAACCGCCAGGACTTATATTGAAGCGGACAAGCATCTTGAGGCTGACCAATCAAGCCAGGATGAAATTGGGATTGCCATCTCAAGACTCAACGCAGCCGTCCTAATTCAGACTCTCGGCAAATCTGCATTTCCCAGCGTCCCGAGCAGTCTGACGGAAATAGTAGATGCGATTGAAATCAATCGAAGAAAAGCCACGGAGAGGATTATTGTCTGCGGGGGCCTACATCCAGGACAGAGCACAAACGCCGTTGCAGCTTTGATCGCTGAGAAGACACACGCAATGAAATTCATAAACGCGACCGATGTTGACGCAGTCTACGACAAAGATCCGCGAAAATTCAAAAGTGCCAAGAAGCTCTCCTTGGTCTCAGTGAGGCAGCTGGCCGAGATACTTGGTGGCGAATCGGTGCAAGCCGGAGCCTATGACCTGATGGATCCAGTCGCCCTCAAGATAATTGCAAGATCTAGGATTCCAACGTCCATCGTGAAATGCGAATCAAAGGTTCTCGAAAGAATCCTCAAGGGGCAGAAGTATCAGGGAACGAGAATTACTTTTTGATTCCGCATGCGAATCAAAATAATTGGTCTAATTGCAACAGCGGGTAGGAACATTAAATAACTTTCAAACTCGAATTTTCGACAATTTGCCTCAAAAGATGCGCGAGGTTGCCATCTACTCGTTCGCGAAGGGCAGGAATGTCATTCGTGCATTTTCACTTTTGCATTTGCGAACTGTTGGAGAGTGAAACACATTTCCCTAATCACGAAAGAACGAAACGAAATAACGTCTTACCTTCCGCTACCCCCTTCGCGCTCTAAGGAATTTTGGACAAAGTGGAAAATCCAGCACATCAGACAGCTATCCCAGACAGGGCATTCGACAAACGAGCTGTTCATCCCCACATCTGAAAGAACAACCAGAGTACTTGACAGAGTGTCACTTCGACAAAGCGCAGTCGGATCTAGGACTGTAAGCACAGAAGTTTCTTTTGCATCTGATTCGAAAATAAGACTCACTTCACCGCTTTATCTAGGAGACATGTCATTTGGCGCCTTATCTGGCATTCCCAATATTGCGATAGCAAAAGCCGCAGAAATCACAGGTGTCATGGCAGGAACAGGCGAGGGCGGATTGCTCAATGAAATCGCTGATTGCTTGCGCATAACCGTGCAATGGGCTTCCGCAAGATTCGGCGTCGATATGTCAACTCTCACGCGGGGGCAAGGAGTAGTGATAAAAATTGGTCAGGGAGCTAAACCAGGAATTGGTGGACACCTTCCGGGAGTCAAAGTCACTCAGCCGATCTCGGAGACTCGAAGGATTCCTATTGGAAAGGATGCCATATCTCCTGCTCCCCATCACGATATCTATTCGATTGAAGATCTAGGGCAAAGGATACTTGCGCTCAGGGAGGCAACAGGTAAACCAGTTTTTGTCAAAGTGGGCGCGACGAACTACATTCCATTCATTGCCTCTGGAGTGGCTAGGATGGGCGCATCTGGAATCATAATTGATGGTGCTGGCGCCGGAACCGGAGCTGCACCTTCAGTAATCAAGAACAATGTTGGGATACCCATCGAGTTCGCAGTGGCTTCGGTGGATTCGATACTCAGAAGGGAGGGCCTACGCGAGGGGTTCACAGTAATTGCAGCTGGAAGAGTCAGCACTCCGGAGGATTCTGTTAAACTCGTTGCGCTGGGCGCAGATATTACAAGCCTTGGCACCGCTGCTCTGATGGCGCTCGGATGCCTGATGGTACACAAGTGCCATCTTGGCTATTGCCCTGCGGTGCTGACGAACAAGATATCTCCAAATCAAGTGAAGGTCCTTTCACTTAAGCAGTCGGTCAACTGGCTAGTCAATCTCGTAAATGGATGGACAGAGGAAATGAAATTGCTCTTGAAGCTTGCAGGAGTCTCCAGTGTCAAAGATCTGGTTGGAAGACGAGACTTGCTTGAAGGTTTCCCTTCTCTGAATCATGAGTCCCTGTCTATTCTAGGCCTCGAATCTACAGTGAGAAAGACTACCGGCGGACCTGGCTTCCAATTTTCTGGTCTAGAAAAAAGCGACCAATCTAAGATCTGGAGCGCCCCGAGAGTCATGATGCTTCGTGAGATGGCTGGGACAATAGGCAAAGCTCCAGGAGAGGCAGAAATCTCGAGCATGGGAACAACCTCACCTCCATTTGTCGAGGAGCCTGTCAGGATTTCCGACTGGCTTGTGTCAGATGGCGCCCAGGTTACAAGGCCGAGTATAGATCCGTACAGGGAAGAGATAGAGGTCTCGACATATTTGGCGGACAGTGAACTCAGACTTTCTTCCCCATTCTATTTCTCAAACCTGCCTGAAGACCTGCCTTCAAACGTCATAACAGTTCTTGCTAGGACTGCGGCGAGCATGGGTTTGATCATGGAGCTCAAGAAGCAACCCGAAAACAAAGATGAGTCGCAAAGGCACTCACGACGCATTGTCTCGCACATAAGTCACTCGAGCGTCGGGAAGCTCAGGTTCGTGAATTTGGTTGACGCATCGACGAATTCAACAAAAATATTGATTAGAAGGAAAAAGCAAGAAGGAGGCATTTTGTTTTTGAAATGCCCGAGCTCCGTAGATGCATTTCGAAGAGCTGTGAAGATTTCGGACTTTCCGTATTTTTCAGGAATAATACTTGACGAAGACGAAGAAGGAAGCGACGCCCCTCTTGAGTGTGTGCTGCCCCCTGCCGACAAGCAGTTAAAAGATCTGAACATTAGATCTAGATTTAACTTGATGGCCCAGGGTAGCTCGATTCGTGGATCAGACGACGTGTTCAAACTGCTTGCATTGGGTGCAGATTGCGTTGGATTCGGAAAAGCAGCTCTTCTCGCAATTGGATACGAAGAAGGAGATCAGGAGATCGTATTCGATACTCAAAAATCGACTGAGCGGCTTGAGAACTTTGTGCTTGCGACTCAGAAAGATATCAAGCTTCTGGCAGGCGCGGCAGGTGTAAGCAGTGTTAGCTCGACACTAGTAGGCAACAGAGAACTACTCAGGTCAGTCGACCTTGATCCAGTCATTCGCAAGAAACTGGGAGTCAAACCAGCGGGTGAATTCTAGTCTCTTGGATGAAAAGAAACGCTTGCCTGCTCCATCAAGGCACAACTGGAGGCCTACCTTCGAGGATGGGATTCCAGTAGCAAAAGACGGATGCGGCGTTGTCGGAATAATCAGAAAGCACGGATCTCCAAAGATAGGAAACCTCACTGCAGTCGATGGAATAGCTTGCATCAAGTATAGGGGAAGCGATTTAGGCGCAGGTTATGCTTCACTCAGTTGCGATCAGGGCGACGAGAAATCCCCCATTCGAGTGAAGGCCTTTGTTAACAATGTCAGCGCCGCTGCATTGATAGAGAAAGAGCTTACTGTTGAGGTCGGAGATGTAAAAGATGCGAGACTTGCAAAACCTGTGGATAAAAACAACAGAATGGCGATCTGGCAAGGACTTGTTCACACGAGAAGAAAGGATGAATACGCGACTATGGAGCGAGCAGTGGATCGAATTAACTATTCACTTATTGGACCTGATGAGATCAATGGTCGAATCTTCTCATATGGTAGATATGTGAATGTCTACAAGGAAGTCGGCTATCCACTCGAAGTAGCTCGACTGTGCGGTCTGGATGTCGAATCCGAGAGTGCAGATCTATGGATAGCCCACACACGCCAGCCGACAAACTCGCCAGGACAACTTCCGATATGGTCGCATCCATTCGCGTCCTCAGAATGCGCTATCGTCCACAACGGTGATATCAGTTCCTTTGGGGCAAACACTGAACTTCTGAATTCATGGGGTATACGTAGTCATGTAGGTACTGATAGTGAAGTGGTCGCAAGGCTGTTTGATCATCTCGTCAGGGTGGAGGGTCTTTCCATTAAGGATGCCGCAACCGTGCTTACAAACCCATACGAGAGAACATTGTCTAAAGATACGCTTTCTCTACTTTACCGGTACAGAGGTGCAAGGCTCGATGGTCCGTTCGCCATCGTTGCAGGTTACTGCTACCGGGACGATGTCTATCTCGTCGCGCTAACAGACAGGTCCAAGTTCCGACCTCTTCTGATTGGAGAAGACGAGAATTGCTACTATGTTGCAAGCGAAGAAAATCAAATCAGAAATCTTTCTAAAGATGCAAAGGTCTGGACGCCAGAACCTGGCTCATTCTTTGTCGCATCGTTGAAACGCGGGCTGATTCAATCAGGGACTGCCAAAGATCATGGGCTTCAGGACAAAATACTCAAGAGATTACCCCCTTCTAAACTGAAAATCGATTCTACTATGCCTACCATTGATGCGGCAGGACGGAGCTCACAAGAGATCAATTCGGCAATTTCCAGAGCATTCACCTCAGGAGCAAGTGGAATTGAGATTTCTAACGCAAAGGGAGAGAGGTTCATCGGGATCGGCATATCGACAAAGAGGGAAAAGGGTTTTCGAGATTTCAAGATCAGAATTACAGGATTTCCGGGGAACTGCCTTGCGAACTTGAACGACGGAGCGATCTTTGAAGTAATTGGAAATGCGGCCGATGATGTTGCGGACACCATGCATGATGGGAGAGTCATTGTTCATGGGAGTGCAAGAGACGTAGTTGGACAGGCACTGCAAGGGGGAGACATATTCGTGCGTGGATGTGTTGGGAACCGCGCCGCTATCCAGATGCGCGAGTACAGAAACTCTCGCCCGTTTGTGATTATAGGAGAAACGGCCGACGACTATCTTGGCGAATACATGGCAGGAGGAATTGTATGTGTCCTGAATCTCTCAGACTCAGCAAATCCTGTTGGCAACTATGTCGGAACCGGGATGGTCGGTGGTGCAATTTACATCAGAGGCAGGTTAAGCGACACGCAAGTAGGATTGTTGCCCCAAAGAATTGACGTCTTGGAATACTTGAGAACGGCTCACATAGACGGTTTACTTTCCAAGGATGCATTCGATAAGATCGAGGCAAATCATTTTCCCTCAGAATCGTACCTGAAAGCCACTTTGCCATCGCCTCTATTTGCGCGTGTGAGGGCACTTTTTTTCAGCAGCAAATATACGAAGACACTTGAAATCGAGCGAAGGAGATTGTCCCATGAGGATTTACAATCATCAAGACCAAAGAAGAGAAGATAGAAAGACCTGTTCCGCCTCAGGAAGTTCCAGTAGAGGAGTGAGAGTACAATGCCAGCAAAGACATCCGACCTCTGGTGGCTTTTCTCGAGACAAACTGTGAGCGTCACTCAGAACGAATGGATCCTGAATGCCTCTGCGTTGATGCAGAAGAGGAACTTCCGACACCTTCCAGTAATTTCTCAGTCTTCAAAAGTGGTCGGAGTAATTC
>DAIDAB010000029.1 GCA_027310845.1 bacterium
ATGTACTTCGAAACTCCAGTTCTTGTGACTGCGTAAATGTGCTCCGGAAGCTATGCAATTTCCCCAATAATGCATAACCTCGCCGTGCGAGGTTATGAGATTACACAGCAATAGTCATAGAAAAACACGGAAGTCTTTCGCCGGGCGAAGATATCTTAAGAGGAATTCGAAGGAGCCCGCATTCATAAGTCCTTTAAGCTAGTTTCAGTCACAATCTAAAGCCAGCAAGTGATGGCGAGTTTTGTTATTGGTTCCACTGGTGTCAGTGCTCTATGCACTGTCTCTCGCCTCCTTCGCCGTCGCGGCCTACTATGGCTTCCGTTTGAGCAGACTCACAAGGAAAGCCAAAGTCATGGTCATGATCACGAAGGACGGTCCTCTCTCTCTAGTATGCGGTCTTGTTCTACTCGCGGTTTCCCAAGTGCCTAATCTCATTGCTTCATTAATGCAAATTCAACTAGCTGCTGATTTTTTCCTCGTCCCCTCGGCTGTGCTCTTGATGGGATCGGCGGTTATGTTCGCGCTTGGCTTCCAAAGGATGTACGCGATTTATCTGAATGAGAAGCTCAAGATGAGCGTGAATACCGTCTTGGATGAGCTCCTTGAGAAGGAGACAACGCTTCAGGACGAGTATCGCTGAGATTCTCCCTGAAGAAACTCAGGTTATGGCGCAGTCTAACCCATCTGAAAAATATTGGGATTAATATCTATTCAGCGAAGGATCTACTTCGACCGCCCAAGCGTCGATCCCACCCTCAAGATTTCGGACCTTCTTGAAGCCCAATCCTCTGAGGAAATCAGTCGCTCTAGCACTCCTTCCGCCCGTGTGGCAGTACACCACGATCTCATCTGCGGTGTCCAGCTCATTCACACGCTCCGGAAGCTCCCCGAGCGGCACTAGCTTCGAGCCTTCTAGTCTTGCGATCTCGTATTCATGTGGTTCCCTTACGTCAAGCATGAGAACCTTTTTCCCTTTGGACATTTCCTCCTTGAGAGTCTTTGGCCTGACAACGGCCACATCGGGCATCTTTTCAATCCCGCAGAACTGCTGATAGTCTATGAGTTTCACGGACTGGGGCTCTTTGGAGCAAATGGGGCAATTTGGGTTCTTCTTAATCTTGAGCTCTTCGAAGCTCATCGAAAGGGCATCGTAAATTAAGAGCCGCCCTATGAGGGGCTCGCCTTTGTTCAGAATCAACTTGATCGTCTCAGTAGCTTGGATCAGCCCAACTAGCCCAGGTAAAACCCCTAGCACTCCTCCTTCTGCGCATGATGGAACTAGACCTGGTGGTGGAGGCTTCGGGTAGAGGCATCTGTAGCATGGTCCCTTCTTTGAGTCGAACACCGTTGCTTGTCCCTCAAAGCGGAAAATGCTCGCGTACACATTGGGTTTTCCAAGCTTGACGCAAGCATCATTTGTGAGATATCTTGTTGGAAAGTTGTCAGTTCCATCTACAATGACATCATAGCCTTTGAAGATCTCAAGAGCATTATCCGATGTTAATGGCTCGTCATAAGTCTTGATTGTAATGTTCGGGTTCGCTTCTAGGAGCCTCTCCTTCGCGGTCTGGACCTTTGATTTGCCAATTTGTTTGTCGCTAAAAAGAATCTGCCTGTGTAGATTTGTCTCATCGATTGTGTCAAAATCCATGAGACCTATTGTTCCAACACCCGCGGCGGCCAAATAGAGCGAGCTCGGTGCGCCAAGGCCTCCTGTGCCGATTACAAGCACTCTTGCAGCTTTGAGTCTTCGCTGCCCCTCCAATCCAACCTCCGGGATTATGAGATGTCGACCATATCTTCTGTATTCCCTCGGAGATATTCTCACAGGTCGGTCCTCGATAGGAAGATCTTCCTGCTCCTCGAGTTGCATGCCTCCCGCAATTGCAGGAACTATCCTGATCGTATCGTTGCTAGCAACTTTCGTTTCTTCTCCTGAGAGGTACCTGACATCCTCATTGTTCAGAAAGATATTAACAAAATTCCTGAGCTTTCCTTCCTCGTCGACAATGTGTTTTGCGAGTTTCTGGTTCTCCGACAAGAGCTTCTTGAGTGCTTCGGAAACTGTTGTTGCCTCAACCTCAACTTGCGACTTTCCACCATCGGTGTACTGGCGCAACGCTGTTGGAATCAATATACGTACCATTTTTCTACTTTCACCTATTCTGAAATCCGTTCCACTGAATCATTACTGGAGTTAGCCGCAACTATTCGCATTTCTTCCTGCAGGAACTCGCTCCTGTCCTCTTTCAAAACCCAGCTCGCAATGTTCATAGGCTTTGCATCTCTCACTTCTACAACAACGTAAGAGAGTGTTGGCCAAGCGTGGTCTTGATCAAAGAGTGAGGGCTTTGCAGGTGCGTTTGGGTGCGAATGGTATATTCCCACTATTTCATCTCCCTTTGATTCTATCTCATTCTCTGCATACATGTATTCCATCGGGTCTATCGTGTACCTGTGATACCTCTCGGAAGGTTCGAAGGCGTTCTTCATCCGTCTCAGACCACTCACTGTCTTCGATTCACCCTCGATACGGCCTGTCATTAAGCCACAGCATTCCTCCGGATATGTCGAGGATGCATGAGAGTGTATCTCCTTCAGTGTTTGCTGATTCAGGACAATTTGTGTTCGATGCATGTTAATCTTTCCCTCTCAGATCTGCGTTCTACCTATGTGGCGAGGTATTTCTCGGATAAGTATCTGCTTCCCTGATCTGCGAGAATCGCAACTACCAAATTCTCTTTCGTCTCTGTGTATTTGAGCGCCGCAAGGATTGTTGCCCCAGACGATGTTCCAACAAAAACCCCCTGCTCTTTTGCAAGTTTCTTAACCATGACCTGTGCCTTCTCAGTTTCTACGAACAGTGTCTCGTCGGGGAACGACGGATCAAATATTTTGGGTTTTATTGAAGACTCTATGTGCTTTAATCCTTCAATTCCATGCAAGGGGCTGTCCGGTTCGACTGCAATGATTCTCACATTGGGACTTAGCTCCTTCAACTTTCTGCCTGTCCCCATAATCGTGCCACCAGTACCAACGCCGGCGACAAAGTGTGTGATCTTTCCTGAGGTCTGCTTCCAGATTTCCTCTGCCGTCCCGATATAGTGAGCCTTCCAGTTTGCTTCGTTGCTATACTGATCCATGTAGAAATATCTCTCGGGTTCTTTCTCCGCTAGATCTCTTGCTAGAAGTATCGCACCATCAGAGCCTTCCATTGGATCGGAATATACAATCTCTGCCCCGTAGAGTCTCAGTAATTTCTGCCTCTCAATGCTCGCACTGGCTGGCAGTACTATTGTCACTTTGAACCCCATTGTCGCCCCAAACGCAGCAAGTGAAATTCCGGTGTTGCCAGAACTTGCATCAAGGATTTCCTTTTCACTTGTCAGCGCTCCACTTTCAAGAGCGGTCCTGAGCATGTGCGCCCCCGCTCTATCCTTTACCGAACCTGTCGGATTGAGGAATTCCGCCTTGCCCAATAGATTACCTGCAATCCTCTGCATTTTGACAAGCGGGGTATTACCCACGGTAATCGAGAAAGACATTATCGGAAAAACTCCGGGTCTAACAGCAGCAGTAGCAAGAAGATGTGAAGCCGCATACAGTTGCGAAGAAATTGATTGAAATCATGAGAGTGTGCATATCTTCCGAACTCTTGTTATTGGTTAAAGCGACAACACATATTCTACACCATGCTGAAAAACATTATGCTCTCGAATTGCGACTTGCGCATCTTGCCTCATTGATAAGATAAGTGTCCTGTTTTCTGGGATTTCTCGTGGTCATACTGGAAAGCGAGGTTGTCGTTTTGGTCCAATATTGTAATCCCCCGATCCTGAATACTTCTTGAGCACTTGCAAACTAACAGCTTGAAACAGGCTGTGCCGTGAAGGAAAGTGCAGGGTTGCAGGAAAGTGGGTTTTTGCATTATAAATCAATGAATATAGAATTGGTAACATTTTTCTCATCATGATGTTAAGCTCAATTTAGGGGTTGAGCGCGACGCGACCAACAGGAAGGGTCTTGAGTCTTCTCGTTGTGATCGCGGGGCTCGTTGCAGCAAGCTCACTGATCTATGCGCAAATCACAGTATCGGGGAATGTCTATGACGGAGCGATAAGTTACTCAGTCTCAAAGCTCCAGCCCGAATACGACTATAGCTGTGATCAGCCAGTCTACGGCCTCTACGTTTCTCTCTCAAATAACGGAACAAAGACTGTTTCTGATTTTTCTGTTGCGATATCCAACCCGCTGTGCAAAGGTGCGGTTCCTCCTCTTTCCAGTGTTTTTCCAGCCTCTCAGGAATTGAGATTCTACGTCTATTCAAGCCAACCGAACGGAACAATTACAATCTCTGGAAACAATACTCTTGTCCTGATCAGTTTTTAGCTTTGAACAAACTAGAATGGGAGCTGGGAGAGCAAGCGCCTGACTTGTCCCGAAGCTAGGGCGTAGAATATGCCGCTCAGAATCACTGCGACCGCGACCGATCCTACGAATGCTAAGAAAGTGCCTTCTAAACCAGTTGCCATAAGCGCTGCAACGAATAGTGGAGCAAGTGTTATTCCAATTAGGATCGCGCCAATGGGGAAAGCTATGAGCGCTGCAGTCTGTGACATGTAAGAAGATCTTGGCGCCTCTGAGAAATTGGGAAAGCGCGCACCTATGTAGAGGCCAACGAGGGAGAGCTCCACAGACAATACGAGAGAGATTGCGAGAAAGACAACTACTTCCGCGAGATGCGTGCTTTCAAAAAGTGCGCCTATAACTATGAAAAATAAGATCCCTATTAAAGAGCCGAAGATTGAAGGCGTGGTTACCTTGCCTATCAGAAAATCCTTGGTTGCAACTGGGGCCTGGTACAGGTTTGTTATCGCCTTCCCCTCTGAGCCAACGCTTGACGTTGCTAAGAAGAATGAAGAAATCCCTACGACGAATACTCCAAAATAAGTAAAGAACGACATGCCGCCCGAGGACGAGAGGCTGAAGATCGATGTTGCTAGAAAAACTCCAGGTAGCGCCAGAAATCTCAACATCTCTTTGCGTCTGACGAGACCCCGAAGATCTTTCCTTGCTATCGCGAGCTGTGTCGCACTCAAGAAGCCAAGGAAAGAAGGACTGCTCTTTGGAGTGTAGACGGCGCTCGAAATTCTGATCGAAGGCGGCATCGGAACCCAGTATTTCGTTCTCGCGACGACGGCTATGTAGTAAAGAAGCAAGGTTAGCGCAATTGAGAGCATAGCAAAGGAGACTGAGACCAGAGCGGAACCATCGATAAAGGCGGCGACGCTCACGGAGGCCCAGAGGATTGGAACAAACCAGATTGGACCAAAACTCGAAGTGACCGCTCCAATGAAACGTGTGTAAATTGTGGGATAGAACATCAGCTGGAAAACTACGAGAATGAGAACGCCTGTTATGGCGCGAATTGCGATAGCTGCCTGACCTCCTTTCTTGTAGAATGAGCTGGAGAAGCGGTTGAGCACTGCCCTGATTATCTCAAGTACACTCGCGCCAAGAAAGATGCCGAAGATTGAAAGCACCACAGCGTATTCCCAGGCCTGCATTAACCCAAAAGTGTAGGCTAGCGGCATTAAGCCTCCGATAAGTACGATGGGCAATATCGAATAGTATATCACGAGAGCCAAGGCAGAGGCGAGAACGTACTCGCTGGCTGTTACAGGAAGCCAGTTCGCGGTGTCAGAGCTCGAAAACTGGTAGCTTGAAGTTATCTCGAAGATAAGCCCGATGAGAAGTATCATTGACATAATTATGGCAGGCAAGATCACAAGCCCGCTTTTGGTATATTCAGCGACCGTACTTGCGATTGGCGTTCCGACGATAAGGCTTGAAATGTAGAACATCGCTCCAGTGGCTAATACGAAGGCGGCTACGTCCAACATGCCAAGGACTCTTGGTCGGCGTATAATCGACCTGATACTTCCACGTCTGCTCGTGGCTGTTGCTCTAAGCTGCGAGAGCAGGAGACTCTTTGTGATAATCCAGACCTTTGTGAAATTCAATGTGCAGTGAGTTCCTCTACGACCGCTTTCACGTCCGAAGACCCCGTCAGGCTAAGGAAGATGTTCTCAAGATTTGTCGCGCTTGCTGTGCTGCCTCCTGCCATTGCTCTAAGCCCGTCCATAGTTCCTTCCGCGATTATGTTTCCCTTGTCAAGTATGGTCACTCTTTGGCAAATCGCCTGTGCAATTTCAAGGACGTGTGTGCTGAAAAGAATGGTGACTCCATCGGAGGATAGTTTCACTAGAGTATCTTTTACTATCTTTGCAGATCTCGGATCTAGTCCATTGAGCGCTTCATCCAAAATCAAGACCTTTGGTTTGTGAATTAGTGCAGTGCTGAGGGCCACTTTCTGCCTCATACCTTGCGAGTAGCCTGCCAGAAGATCATTTCCTTGTCCTTTGAGCTCGAAGGCAGTAAGAAATTCGTCGATCCTTTCTTTCTTCACCTGTGGAGCGAGTCCGTAAAGGTCGGCCACAAAGTCGAGGTACTCTATTCCCGTGAGAAAGTCATACAATCTTGGAGTCTCGGGAACATAACCAACGAGCTGTCTCACCTGGACCGGATCTCTTGAAGGATCAAACCCCTCGACGGAGACATGCCCGTAATCAGGTTTGATTAGCCCCATTAGAATCTTCATGAATGTCGATTTGCCAGACCCGTTCGGCCCCAAGAGCCCCCTGATCTCTCCCTTCTCGATGCTGGTCGTTATCGAGTTGAGTGCCCTGACAGATGAAAAATCCTTGGTCAGAGTCGTCGCTGAGATTGATACTGGCAATTTGTATTGCTCTCTTGGGATTTCCTGACTTTATAGACTGTGTGGTCTTGCAAGAATACGAGGGGCTGATCCAGCGAATATAGGATCAGGAAGCACTAGTCTACAAAGTAACTCAGAACCGATGAGACCTATTCAGCTTCGACTCTGCGGGGTCTGTTTTTCACGCGCCAGCTTTACTAGATCCAGTAGTGTCTTTCCTTCACGCGGCACTCCGAGATCTTTGGCAATTTCAGCGCAAACAATCTTTGTTATCACGTAAGAGCCCGCGCCAAACATCGATTCGATTCCTGACACGAACGCTTCGGGTTTACGCGCTACATCGTTAACAGAAACAGCGTGCTCAAGTTCCAGTATGTCAAGTACTGATTCCACGACTTTCTTCGGGCCGAGAAAAGATAGCGCCCTAATAACTGTTTTCGAAAGGGCCAATGTTACGGCGACATCATCAACTTCGTTTTCTGAGGGGGAAGGCGAATCATCAGAGTGTGCAAGCACATCACGTGAAGTGCTGTTGTTCACCTTCTTTGCAAGCTTTCCTGCCAATGTAAGGTACATCGGTCGGATCCGGAAATATATAGCTGCCAGAGGCAGCTTTGAGAATTGATCTTTCCAATCTCAATGAGATCTAGTCAGTTGAGAGGTGGAGGTCGTCTCTAATTGACTGCATCTTTGTGAGAAGATCAAAGCCTTTTTGTGAGAGATGATACAGTCTCTTGCTCTTCTCATCCGAAGCAATCACGAGCCCTTGTGTCTCGAGTGTCTTCATGTACTCCTGCATCACGATCCAGGAGAGATTCGCCTTGTACATTATGTGTGTTGGTTTGGATGCTCCCGAGCCAATCACGCGTAGAATGTCACCGAATGTTTCCATCCGCGACCTTCTGTTCAACTGATTCTGTCCCGCAGGTTGCGATACGAGGTATTCTTGCGCCATTCTGATCCAAGCACCTATCTGTTGTTGTATCGAGTATCGAGCCCAGAGTATTTATCCTTCCTACGCATGTTTCCCAATCGGGATTCTGGATCTTTTGGAAAACGGCAGAAATTCGCTGGCCTAATCTGGTATCGTTATGTTAGCACGATTACATCTTTGAAATCAGGATGCAGCATCCTTATGCGAAATATTAGGGCATAATGCGACTGCTATTTTCGAGTGATGTGAAGTCCAGATGAATCCACAGAAAGATGATTTGCAAAAAGACTCTTCACTAGAAGCACTTCTCTTTCCTCGTGAGCATTCTTTGTCATTAAGAAAATTGAAGTGACTCTGGGCTCGCTCAGAACTTGGTTTGCCTGCTTTAGAAATTTGTACGAGTTTTCAAATCCTGAAGACAAGATCAGATCCGAAACGTTGTCAAATACTATAGCGATGCCGCTACCTTCGGTAGAGCTCATTGTCTGATTGATCAGGTGGAGAATCACAGCGACGTCATTTTGTGGAACAAGGACTTCATTGGGATTCCCAGTTGGTTTCGGATAGGAAACATCGGTTGACAGCATGTAGAATTTTACATCAATTGAATCCGACAGCGCTCGGTAGACGGGACTGCCCTTTGTAGTGAATGCGAAAACAATTGATTTGGTTGAGATGTTTTCCATCGCAAACTCTTTGACAGTTTCCTCATAAGGCGTCGATGGGTCTATCTCAAGTAAAAAGTTCTTGCCAGGCAAGAAAGAATTCTTCATTCCCAGTCGCGCCGAGAATGGATAGGATTCGGGGACTTTAGTAGTTTCTTGCCGGGCTTCAAAAAACCCAGCAAGAGTTGAGGCATTACGGAAAATGACAGCTGTCACTGAGAAGATACTAGCAAATACTAGATACATCACATCGTTCGCATCGATTCCCGCGGACCACACGTAACCGTCAAAAATAAGGAAATCAAGGGCAATAGCTGCCCAGCAAGCTGCGAGAATGATAAGGCCTCTCTTTATGTCGCGATTTGAAACCTTCCTTGACGCTAGAATCAAGAGAGGAGTGGGATAGATTAGGAAGAAGAGCAAGACTATGAGAAGCGTCAGGAGATATGAGAAGTTGAATTGGGTTGAAAATACCTGTACACCCCAAAGATTGTTGATCTGTCTTACATTGAAGGGTGTGAAAACTACCAAAGAGATTCCTGCAAAAGCGACTGTAGCTGTGAACGCTGTGAAAAGAATGGCTTGGTCGACATGTCTGTAGATTTCTGAAAATATCTTTCTGAACTCTGGAGCTTTTGGCCGCAGATAAGTGCCAACTGCTGCGACAGTCAGAAGCCAAGCGTTGAGAAGAACAAGACTCGTGCTCCCGATTGTGTAAATGCCCATCAAAGAGGATACTTGGGTTGGAGAAATGATCCCAATCCTGAAAAGTTCGAAGAGAACCAAGATGCAGGCCACAACATACACGCTCAGAAGCGTGACTCTGACATTCTGGTACGAAGTAGTCTTTTGCCTGTACATGTAATAGCCTGAAACAGCTGTGATGAAAACAGCGAAGAGATCTATGAAAGGAGAAATTAGTGGTGCGTATGGTGCTACCATGGCAAGATCACTTCGACGCGCTCGCGTCCGAATGTTTCATTTACTTGAGTTTCAACCATCAGAACGGGCAAAAAGGGCACCTGAACACTGCTGAGCGTTATAGACTCGCAGTGCCACGAAAGTAACTTTCTTTCAAACATTTCTACTGACAATTTATTTATTCATTGGGCCCGCAATCAGTGCGCGTGTCAATCTGTCAAGCTTTTCTCTTGCAATGGAAGAGGGCAGGCTTCTCAGGCAAATTCTACATATCGCGTTATACCTTGCGGCAAGACTCATCGCGTATTCGAGGGAGCCAGTCTTTTCGAACATATCAATGACCTTCTTAACGCTGGATTGTGGAATCTTTTCCCTCCAACGAAGTGAGCCTATTGTCTTCTTCTCCTTCGTATTGAGTTTGGAGAGTGAATGGATTACCACGATATTGCTCGCGTTGTTTTCAATATCCTTCAATGCTGGCTTGCCAGTGACTTTCGGATTCCCTACAATGTCCATGATATCATCCATGATTTGGAAAGTAAGGCCAAAATGGTGGCCGAACCGATACATTGAGTTGATTACTCGCTTGCTCGCGCCCCCGACTATTCCACCTGAAGCTGCACAAGCGGCAAATAGGGCTCCCGTTTTGAAGCCAACCATGTCTAGATATTCTTCTCTAGTAACTCCACCTTTCGTGGCAAGCAAGACATCAGAGAATTCTCCTTTTGCGGCAGTCTTTGCTGAATCTGCAAAATATGATAGGAGGAGTCCAAATCTGTCCTTGGGAAGATCTATCTGGCCGTACTTTGAAAGTTCCGAGAATATCGTGAATATCAAATAGTCAGAGACCATCACAGCCCTCACTGTTCCGTACTTTGAGTAGGCGGTTGGTTTGTTGTGCCGAAGTGGAGAGTCGTCGATTATGTCATCTTGAACCAAAGATGCTGCGTGTGCAAGCTCGTAAGCAATGGCTGCGGGAATAGCGTTGTCATAGCTTCCTGACATAGCCTCGCAACTAAGCAGCGTAAGGATGGGCCTCAATCGCTTTCCTCCTGCCGAAAGCGCGGCGCTCGCGGCCTCCGAGAGCTGAGAATGCCCCTCGGTTAGTTCTTGAAGCGCTTTGTCAATTGCGAGCCTATACTCTCCAGTGACTTTTGCGATTTCCTCTTTGGACTTGTTGAAGACTTCGTCCCACTCAAATGAGAATTCTGCCAAGTACCAATACAACTCCCCATAGCAAGTATTCGCCGTCGCAGACTACATCACACAAGAAGCTCATCTTTGACGGGTGTCTTAACGCAAGTATTCTGTAAATGACAGAATAGATCGGAAGCACCAGCATAACTGATGCATAGAATGGCAACACGCCTAAATCAACTAGTGCCAAAAGATAGATTCCAGATATCAAATCAACTCCGTCCATGATGGTGAAGGATCTCATAAAGCCATAAACTGTGGGGATCGTCCTAATTCCATTGGCCTTATCTCCCTCAGTGTCTCTAGCATCAAAGAATATTGTTGCTTCCATCAAGCGGAGAAACACGAAGGGAGCAAGCACTAAAATCATCAAACTAAACTGCTCATAATAAAAACCTACGAGCACCGGGATGAGAGACCAGCCAAATGAGATCACGACATTCTTCACGAGAAGCTTCTCCTTGAGCCTCTTCACTCCCATGATGCGTACAAGTTTTTTCGAGCCAACACTATAAACCACTGCGAGTGCGAGAGGCGCGAGAAGTGCAAAGAAAAATGGAATGTTAGTCAATATTGCAAGAAAGTAACCTATTGCAAAGCAAGAACCTGCAACGTATGGAAGGTACTTCTTTCTATTTTGCAGATGCCTTGTCCTCTCTGGATGAGAGAGCATGTCTTGGTCAATGTCGGCACTCCTGTTGATGGTGTATGCTCCATATGAGAATAGGTACGCCATCACTAGCAGAGCTAATGTGGGGGTGAAGCTCATCAAGAGCGCTGAAAGAGCTGCGATACTAGCTGTTCCGAGCGCAAGGAGATGTCCTCCGTGAACAAATTCCCTGCCAAGGTAGCCTAGTACTGGCGGCTCCTTCTTTTGAGGAGCTTCTATGTTCATGAGATAGGACGCTTCTTACGGAGACCAAGGAATAATCTCGACACCGTTCTGAGTAAACGCGACGGTGTGGTACTTTCTGCTGTGGTCGGTCCCTCTCATTTTTCGCACGATGAATCTTGTCTTGAGTTCCATATGCTGGTTAACATAATTCTCAAGCTGGAAGATGCCATCTGCGATGAACTCTTCGATTCCGCTCGGAGCCTCCATTGAGTTTTGAGGCTTGCTCACGGTCATTATCGTGGTGATGCTCTCTCTCTTGAGCGTCTTGTAGATGAGATGCATCATGAAGTTATAGTCGAACTTTTCCTTCGCGCCGCTCAAGAATGCAGTGAGAGAGTCAACAACTAGCCTCTTTGCCTGGATTTCATCCACTGAAGACAGCAAGGCCTCAATGTTTGCACCCATTCCACTCCCTTCCAAAACCTCAAGATCCAGAAGCTTGAGCCTGCCGGTATCCTCAAGAGCTCCAAGATCTATTCCATATCTCAGAATGTTGCTCTTGAGAGAGCGAATATCTTCCTCGAACGTCGCAAAGACTGCGGGTTCGTTGTAAAGTTTGATTGAGTTCGCAATGTATTGCGCACAGAATGTGGTCTTGCCAGCACCTACGCCTCCTGCGAGAAGAACAAAATCGCCTATCTGTATCCCGCCCTCAATAAGAGGATCTAGGCCAGGAACACCAGTAGCAACTCTTTTCTTGGGTGCAGTAGCAGTGCGCGATGATACCAAGTGCTCACTTTCTAGTTCCATTTCTACCAGTACTTCCTTTATATGTTTAGAGTGCTGAACTATTATCGTTATTCGGTAAAATAGGGCAACGCTCGGCAAAAATTATTGAAAACGGCAAGCTTCCTTAAGAAAGGGGGTTGGGATTTTAGCTCTATATCCTCGGTTCATATCCCTTTTTATCATGCTTATCGAGGATTCTGTAGAGCTGCTTTCTTGTCCGAATCCGATACTGAGGTAGAAGTGCCCAAAAACACAGAGCACTTGCTTGTAGAGACTATCAGGCAAGTTGGAGTCTCAAATTATTCTCTGATCTCCCGGCTCACTGGTTTAAACCCAGAGACAGTCAGGTACAAGGTGAACAAACAGCTTGCAAACATCGGACTCAACGTTCAGATAAACGTGGACTATTCACAGCTTGGTTTTTCGCTAGGTCTCCTCACAGTGAAGGCTCACTCTTCTCATGGCAAATCTTGGCTTGATCAGTGCAGCTACCTGTCCTATGTCGGGAAGCTCATGGCGGGAGATCGCTACATTTGCATTTACACGGTGCCCCATCGATTCAAGAAAAAATATCTGGATATGCTCGCAACCCAACAGCAAGCAGGTCTAATAGAAGAGTTCGATTCTCAGGAAGTCTCCTGGGTGAGGTATCCACCACTACGCGCAGAATATTTTGATTTTAGCGCGGGCAACTGGAAAGTGGACTGGCAGCGCATAGACTTTATGCAAAAGGAAGTGGGGATAACATCTTCCTTCCCAGCTAATACTGATCCGAAAGTGGATTACGTTGACGTGAGGATTCTCAGAGCGATGCAGGAGGACCCGACAATCAACCCTGCAAAGATTGCAAAGGAAATGAATGCGAATGCGCGAACAGTGAGATACCACTATTCAGAGCACGTTCTCAAGAACAGGTTCATCCTTGGCAACAACTTGCGCTGGGTAAAGCCGCTGGTCGAGGGAAAGCAAGGCGATCTAATGCAGGTCGCCTTTGCGTTCAAGAACCTTGAACAAAAGGATATGGAGTTTGCAAGGAAATTGTGTAATAGGATCCCTTTCACGTGGCTTGAGGCCGGTACAGTAAATAGAAGCTACTATGCGTTCTTGGATATTCCAGTAATTAATTTCCACTACACTATTGGAAACATCGAGGCTCACGCAGAGCCGCTGCGAGACAAGTTCGAGATGATAATGCTTGATCCTGGAAGATCACACTCGCTCAACCTGCCTGAAGAGATGTTTGATGAAGAGCGGGGCTGGCGGTTGATTACGCCTCAAGAAGCGCATCAGATGGTCGGGCATAGCCCAAAGAGTTCCGAAGAAGGAACTCGAACAAGTGAATAGCTACAAACCACCTGAGAAAAAGCGCTGGCTGCTAATTTGTTAATAGCTTTAACCCTATCAGAGTCTTAGTGGTATGAAGGTGAGCCTGTATCTTCAAGATGCTCAGTCCACTGATCTACATGCGAGAGGATAATACTGCGTATTTGCGCTACACTAGTAGAAAGATACTACTTCGATTTCAACTGCAGGTCTGAACCTTTGGAATCCCTTATCTAAAGTTACGAGACGCTCTTTCTTTGAATGTGCTGTCGCGGCGATCAACGTGTCGGCGTCGCTCAACAATTTGCTCAGCTTCGAAAGGGATTCCTCTCCTCTTTTGGACCTAGACTCGTGATAGACTTAGAGAAGGAAATCATTCCAATTTTTCCCATGTCTCAACGATTCCAGTGCTACTTTCGTGCTCTTTTTCACGGATATTGTGCGGTATGATCCCCCCCGAGTATAATTACTAATTACTAATCATCAAAATATGATCATATCTGTTGCTCGGAGGGACGACAATTTTAAACTGAATCAGAATAATGATTGAAATCTTCCCGAATGACATTTGAAGACATCTGGCCTCGTGGTAGGTCCGTTCGACGAACAAATTATCTGTAAAAATGCATAATCCTCTGCCGCTTCACCCACTTTGGTTCAGAGATGCCGGAAGAATCAGCTTGGCACGCTAATTAGAAAGACATCGATCAAGGAACGATCCATACGATCCGACTCACAGACTTCTGAGCTTATTCTTTCTAGGGCTCAGATTCTTTTCACATCATAAAGACAAAGAAAGCTTCCAACGCCATTAGAGCATCCCATATCAACCGAGAACTATTGTTCCGTACGAGAAACTTGATCTTCAGTTCTGGAACGTTTATATGTCTAGAACGTAGATAATATGTTTAGATGTTTATATGACAAAACGAACCACCCTTGTGCTCAGTGATGAGACTTACGAGCAACTCGTCGCGGAGAGTATAAAACGATACGGCAATGTGCGCGCAATCTCTAGAGTAGTCAATGATCTTGTAGAGCAAAGATCAGCAAGACCAAAGAGCGTGATGGATCTCATTTACTCCAAGAAATTGAAACGAACGTCGCCCAAAGAATTTGAAAGATTACGAAAAAGGCTCTCTCGAAGGTTCGACCGATGATTCTTGATACGTCTTATTTCCTACCTCTAGCTAGGATCGGAATAAGTACTGATCTGCTCCTGGCCACAGTGGAGAATAGAACAACACTTCAAATGAATGAAATGTCACTCAGCCTTATCTCGATATTTGAGCTCCAAGCAAAGGCAGCCGAACTAAAGATTCCCTTTGGGTTTGCTGCCCAATCGATTGAGACAATACTCGACTCATTCGAAGTAAAGTCGTTCAGCGATCCCAAAACTGCAGAGCTGAGCTTCGAGATAAGAGAAACAATCAATGATTATATTGATTGCATTATAGTCGCAACAGCAGTGGCTTCGAGGGAGAACCTAGTCACCGAGGACACTAGGATACTGGATGAACGAGAACACTTGGAGAAAAATTATGGCATCAAGATATTCTCTTACGAGGATATGCTCAGGAGTTGAGGCTAGAATATCAATGATGCTAGGTAAGTTTCAATGCTTCTCCAACCTGTGACGACATAATTGGTGTGTCTACACGAATTGGGCATCCCTTAGACCGACTGTTGTCCTAGCTTATAGTCTCTCTAAAGCTTCTCGCGGCGCAAACCGAGGTAAATCCAAACGATTGAAATGTCCATCAAGACTCACAATTGCTTTGGCGCCAACTTTCTTAGCCACAAAGTATTGAAGAGAATCATCGAAATCTCTGCCTATTTTTTCCGCTAATGCTGATGCAGATTGCTCCTCGGCGATAGTCGTGGCATAAACGCGAAGTCCTCGTGAATTCTGAACATTCACCAAGAATTCTGCAGTCCTTGTCCCGTTCCGAAGCGTTGTTTCCACCGCATGTATTGCGAAAGATGTGACCGTAGCCTGCAGCTTACCCTCGGAAATAGCTGACAATAATGACGCGCAATCTCCAGCTTTTTCCTGGCCAAGCGCAACTTCAAGAAATATGTTTGCGTCTATGAGAATCATTTCTTATTCGCCAAATTGAATGCTGCAGCTCAACCGAAGTCATGCCTTTGTATTCCCTCTCATTCTTAAGAACGCCTAGGAAAGAATCCCAATCAGCTTTCCTGCCTTGCTCAGTATAGCTTTCCATGACTTCCTCCAGCGCTTTTTTAATGGCTCCCTTTTTGTAGCCATATTTCTCCATCGCCTTTTTCTTAAAGCGGCGAGCCAAATCTTCGTCTATTTCGACCTTTATCGTCTCGGTCATAAGTACTTATATCACTAATGTCCTATTTAAACTGTGATTCAGAATGGAGGGTCATTGGTCACACTGAAATGGAGATCTGACACAATTCGTTATCACCGCTAAGGATCATCAAATGTTGAGTAAGGAATGTATGACGAGTTTTACTATCGTGGTCTTTCCAACCTGGCGCGTACCAGAAATGAAGTTGAATGAAAGAGGCACCAGAGAAAGATGGCGCATTTCTTTGGGTTGCCCCTTAAGTTTGAGCTTGACCATGCGTTGCACTTCGGATCCTCTTCGGCAATCCACCAAGGATTGGCGGGTTCCATTATCAATCATATTGCGCACGAGTATATGCATCCATTTGAAATACGATTGACAATTATGCCCTTTCTCAGGCGAAAAAGGGGATCAATCATGCAGAGGCTTAGCATTTACTTGCATACCATTTACTGCGGAAAATTACGCAAGAATTCTCTGCGTGAGGAAGCCTTCGTCTTGAAGGAGATCTCTGAAGAGTTGGCGAGATCCGATCTAAGAGTCTTATCACTATTGATCAAATAGTCAGGTTTCGAGAATTCCGCTGCTGAATAAATTGGGGCATCTTTCTTATCTCTTACCCTTTCTGAGTCTTTGGCGATTCTTGGTGAAATTGC